>NZ_JBHIOT010000128.1:0-75246 GCF_042195745.1 Bartonella sp. AP7XZML | reverse complement strand
ACTAGAAACCACGTGGATGGCTTGGAGGGTCATCAGCAATGTTATGAGAGCCCAAGTGAGAAAGCCATGAAGAATCCCTGAGGTTTCAGCAAAACGTCCAGCTACAAAGCCTCCCAAGGCTAGGCTAATCAGTGTAACGATAACAGAACCCACGCCAAAGGAGAGGAAAGAGCCTTCAAATGGGGATGAAGAAGTGAAATCCATTTGGCTTAAGCCTAAAGCTGCAACCAGAAAAGAGAGGCAGATTGAGGTGGCAAGAGCCGTCACCAGTCCCGCAAAGATTGCGGACCATGAAATGGGTGTGTGAAAGAGTGAATACTTTTCTTCTAGAGATGTTTCTCCTAGAAAATTCGTCTCAAATGGTGTGTTTTCAGGAATGCGAGTTTCCATGTTTTATCTCCTTGAATATGCTGGAGATACAATGCCTTTTTGCTAATTATGTTCCAAAAGGGATATAGAGCAGCTAAAAAGGAATAGGAAAAATCTAAAGCTAAGATCGAGATCATCATGGTGGGGCATTTTCTTTTGAAACTTTTGTTTAAAGCGCGTTCATAGAGAGTTTTTGTTGATCATAAAAAAGGGGGGTGAAAACGACAAGGCATGCCTATAGGGCTTTATGAGGTCATTATAATATAGATGCTGTTTTGTTTATATTCTTTCATAAATTTGAATTTTTATCTCATGACAATGTTTTGGTCGATAAACATATGATAAGCGTTACGAATGGGAATATATTTATGTTTCATAAATAAAAGCACATTTTGTATAGAGAGCTCTTTCTTTGTGTTTTCGCTATTGTATTCTTTTGACAAATGCTTTTCTTTTTGATTGTATCAAAAAGTTTAAAGAGAGACCTTGTTAGGATATAAAATGTTTCGTTCAACTTTTTTTAAAAATCGTGAAATCTATGGACCTCTTTGTATTGGATTTGATCCGAGCCATAAAGTTTTGCAATCGTGGAAACTAAGCTTTGATTATAAAGGTCTAAAAGATTTTTGTGATATTCTCTTAACAGCACTTGTTGGTAAAGTAGGTATTATAAAGCCGCAAGTCGCATTTTTTGAATTATATGGTGTGGAAGGTCTTCAAGCTCTCAAAGAACTGATTGAAAATGCACACGAACAAGGCATATTGGTTCTGGCGGATGCAAAAAGGGGGGATATTGGCTCTACTGCTGAAGCTTATGGTAAGGCTTGGCTTGGTCCAAGTAGTGCGTTCAAGGTGGATGCCATGACAGTTAATCCTTTTTTGGGTTTTGATTCTCTTATTCCTCTGATAAAGGTTGCAGAAGAAACAGGAGCAGGGGTTTTTGTGGTTGTTCAGTCTTCTAATCCAGAGGGGAAACAAATACGAAATGCGCTTATTGGTGATCAGACACTCTCTCTTCATCTTGCACAGTGTATTTGTGATTATAATAGTCAGTCTTCGGTTATTCATCATAATATTGGCCCCATAGGTGCGGTTATAGGAGCGACATTAGGATCTGAATCAAAAGACACAATCGAGCAGTTAAAAAATAGTCTGTTTCTCGTTCCGGGTATTGGCGCTCAAGGTGGAACAATGACACAACTAGCAAATCAATTTCCACAAAGACTTTTGCAGAATGTTATTCCCTCTGTATCACGCTCTATTACAGATTCTGGACGAAATATTGTTGATTTAAAAAATGTTATCAATCATTTTGCAGAACAAGCGCAAAGCACACTGATGTCTTGAGGATTTTTGCATCTGTAATAAATCTGAAGAATTCTGAAAGGGAGGGATTTTGAGGGGGATGCTTCCGATTTATCAAGAATCAACTGTCGCTTTGAGGTTTCTTTCAACAAGCACAGATGTCTTTTCATTGAATGTTAAGCGGGCATTTCATGTTGAGCGGGAGGCTATGTTCCTATTGAAAGTACAAATATTTTCAGTAGATTGCCTTAAGGGTAAAGGTTTGCATCTTTTAAAAGCAAAAGCTTATGCATATTGTTACCAGTTTTCAGTTGATAAAGTTATTGCAGCGTTTGTTTCTATAAGATAGACACACGTTATCGGTGAATATATATTGTTGTTAGAGAAAAATATGTTATCAAAACAAGAAAAAACCAAAGCCCGTTTACCCCGTGGGTTTGTTGATCGTACAAGTGCACAGTTGTATGCAACTGAAACAATGATTGCGCAAATTCGTGAAGTTTATGAACTTTATGGTTTTGAAGCGCTAGAAACTCCAATTTTTGAATATACAGATGTGCTGGGTAAGTTTTTACCGGATTCAGATCGTCCAAATGCGGGCGTTTTTTCGCTACAAGATGATGATGAGCAATGGATGTCTTTGCGCTATGATCTTACCGCGCCTCTTGCTCGTTATTTTGCCGAGAATTTTGAAGTTTTGCCAAAGCCTTATCGCAGTTATCGTCTTGGCTTTGTTTTTCGCAATGAAAAACCAGGTCCAGGGCGGTTTCGGCAATTTATGCAGTTTGATGCGGATATTGTTGGAACACCAACGGTAGCGGCTGATGCCGAAATTTGCATGATGGCAGCCGATAGTTTGGAAAAATTAGGGTTTCAGCATCATGAATATGCCATTCGTCTGAATAACCGAAAAATTCTCGATTGCGTTTTAGAGAAAATTGGTTTGGGGGGAAATGAGCAGGCTGAAAAGCGCTTAACTGTCTTAAGAGCAATTGATAAACTGGATAAATTTGGTTCTGAAGGGGTGCGTTTGCTTTTGGGAAAAGGGCGTTTGGATGAAAGTGGTGACTTTACAAAAGGGGCGGAGCTTAAGGAAAAAGAGATTGAGTGTATTCTTACCTTAACTGCTGCTGGAGCTGAAACAGCAGAAGAAACGCTTGAGGCTCTTAAAGAAGTGGTTGGTGATCATGTTCAAGGGCGTGAGGGAATTCGTGAGCTTGAGGAAATGCAAGCAATTTTTGCAGCAAATGGCTTTCAGAATCGTATCAAGATTGATCCATCGGTGGTGCGTGGACTGGATTATTATACAGGTCTTGTCTTTGAGGCTACGTTGCTGTTTGATGTTTTCAATGATGATGGGCAGAAAGTTGTTTTTGGCTCCGTTGGTGGTGGTGGGCGCTATGATGGATTGGTGGCACGCTTTCGTGGTGAAAATATTCCGGCAACAGGTTTTTCAATCGGGGTCTCACGCTTGATCGCTGCTTTGCAAAATCTTGAAAAGTTGCCTATGAAGGAGACAACAGGGCCGGTTGTGGTGCTGATGATGGATAAAGAGCCAGAGGCGGTTGCTGGTTATCAAAAAATGGTGATGCAGTTGCGTGGTGCGGGAATTCGTGCTGAGCTCTATTTGGGGGCATCGGGGATAAAAGCGCAGATGAAATATGCAGATCGACGCCAAGCGCCTTGTGTGGTTATCCAAGGCTCACAAGAACGTGAGAGCGGAAAAATACAGATTAAAGATTTGATTGAAGGGGCGCGTTTGTCTCATGAAATTAAGGATAATCAAACATGGCGTGAAAGTCGACCAGCACAAGTGACGGTTGATGAAGATCAATTGATCAAAACAGTACAGGATATTTTAGCCGCCCAAAAATGATAATGGTAAAAGTCTTTATCGAAGTGATTGTTCGAAATATTTTGGAAATTTGAAATTCAATTTTTAAAATTTGTGCTTTGCTCGTTTATACGTGTTGGTGCACGCGTTCAAAAGCGGGGTTTTGAAGTGCGTGCGGCATAAAAGAGAGATTTTTAAGAGATAAATAAGCACTATTTGCTATAAAACGTGCCCTTCTGAGGATGCGATGATAATGCGTTAAAATGAGCCAAAAAATTGTAACGAACAAAAACTCTGAGAAAATTAAAAGGTTTCACGCAACGCTTTCCCAAAAGTTTATAAAAATATTGACAAGTTCATATTGGCTTCATCTTTGAATTCTCATCTATGAGTATCAAATCCTTTGATGTTCTCTTCTTAGACATTACAAAATTTAGCCTTATTGCAAAAGGAGGAAGAACTAGAGCGTTTTATCCTAAAAGACTTTTTAAGCTTCAAAAAACAATGGAATGACTTAAATCGAACAATTTTTTACAGGAGCATGTTTGGATGAATTGTAAGCTGCCATAATGGTAACTTACTGATAATATGCATTTTTCATAAAGTCAATTCTTTAACGGAGAAATGAAAATGGTCCAATATGATTTTACTCTGCTCTATGAACGAAATCCCTTTATTCTTGAAAGACCTGAGAATATTGGAAAATCATTTAAACTTCCTCCTTCAAATTTCGGATTTGAAGATCTTCCGCAAATTACCTTTTCAGGCGCCTCGTCGTGTCGGCGTATGATTTTTGGGTTATCATTTAGTGGTATGAAAGCATTTTTTGTGATGTTGTGGCAGGTAGGGAAAATGTTAGATGAGGGGGATGATGTGGACTTATGGTTTGATCAGATAACATTGGATCATGATATTCTTGAAGAATTTTTGACTTGCGATCTTTCAATTCAAGAACCAGAATATCTTAATTTTGAAAGTTTTAAAGAAGGTATCAAAGAATTAGAAACAAATAAAATTGTAGCGAAGGGGACAAAAAAAGATTGTTATTTCATCAATCCAGATATTTTTGGTCTTCCTGAATGTGATGAAGATTTTGAGTTCGATGAAGAGGAAGAGATAGAAGCACACTTTACGGTAGAATACCCGAATAAACAACTCCTTTAACCTTTTTTCTCTTAGAGAAAAATAAAAGCTTAGAATAAATGGCTATGAGAACAGCAATGAGTCTGTTTATGGTATGTGAATTGGAATGTTTGCGGGATTTTTTTTGATTGAATCTTCTTTATAAACGGTTCTTTATGCAGAGCGGTTTTTATGCCATATTTTCTTCTTTTTATGAGACATAAGTTAATTTGAACTGTGCACCTCTTCAAACAAATGTTTGATCTGTATTTTCTTTCTTGATGCTTTTGTGAACTTTGTAGTCTTGATGTTCACAGCTTTCGCCTTTGAAAGCATTTACGAGAGGTATTTTCACTCTTTTTAATCGTTTATTCATATGCCAATCCCGCTTGCTAATGAGCAAGAAAATAGTTTTAAGGGATTCAATATAAGAAGGGATAAAATAAAACAATCTTATGATATTCGGCTCCTCTCATTCAATATGAGAAAAATCAAAGTATTGTTTAATACAAAGTTTTTCTCAGTATGAGAAATTTAGCATTGATCTTGCATATTTCATCAATACGTTAGTCCTTGATGTTTCTGAGAGAGTTTTGCATGAATTTGCGCATTTGGCAATTGCATCCCCATTTTTTGATAGCGTGCAACAGCTTTTAACTCTTTGATTTTTTAGCCCCACAACGGGTCCAGATTTTTCATCAGCAATTTTTCAAACTTTTTCAAAGCAGTTAAAACATAAAATATTTATTGAAAAAATTATTGCTGTAATCTTTTCTCACAGAAGGCGTACAATCAACTTATCGTGTCTGTTTTCACGAATAGATGTTGTAAAAAGTCAACGACACAAATCTTCCTCCTCAGAAAATTTGTGTCGTAAAATTTTGTTTAAATAGACGATTGGGGGAATTAGCTTTTCAAGGCTTTTAAAACATGTTGTGGTGAAGAAACTTCATAAGGATCTGTTGCACAATTATCTGAAAAACCTGCTTCTTCGAACCATTGTTCAACCACACCATCATTAATAACAGCTGCATAGCGCCATGATCGCATGCCGAACCCAACATTGTCTTTTGCAACCAGCATACCCATTTTGCGTGTGAATTCACCAGAGCCATCGGGAATTAACTTCACGTTTTTGATATTTTGTGCTTTTCCCCAAGCATTCATGACAAAAGCATCATTGACGGAAAGGCAATAAATTTCATCAATACCCGCTTGTTTAAATTCATCATAGAGTTTTTCAAAATCAGGCAGCTGAAAGGTTGAGCAAGTAGGGGTAAAAGCTCCAGGAAGAGAAAAAAGAATAACACGCTTTCCTTTAAAGTAAGCATCGCTGTTAACTTCTTGCCACCGATAAGGATTGTCTCCAGCCATTGATTCATCGCGTACACGTGTGTGGAATGTTACATCGGGAACTGTTTTTTTCATCATCATGATGCTCCTGTATTCTTTTACGAAAATTTTGTTTTAAAACAGCCTTCGTATTTAAAAACATATGGCAAAAAGCGTTTTAAACAAAAGGGCTTCTTTAAAAATTCTTACTTCTAACGAGTGTGCAAATATTTCACACTTCCGTCAAGTAGAATTAATGGTCGACTTTGGATACTCTTCACCTTAAAATTATAGGAAATCATATAAAGGTATTGATATGACCATAAAGACAGTTTTAACCACGGCTTTTGAGGGGCAAAAACCGGGAACGTCTGGTTTGCGCAAAAAAGTGTCTGTTTTTCAACAACCCCATTATGTAGAAAACTTTATACAGTCTCTTTTTGATAACATTGGGCCTCTTGAAGGAAAAATGTTGATTCTTGGGGGGGATGGGCGCACTTTTAATCGTACTCTTCTTCAGATTGTGTTGAAGATGGCGGCGGCGCATGGTGTTTCTTGTATTAAAATGGGAAGGGGCGGTATTCTTTCTACACCTGCTGTTTCGCATCTTATTCGTAAAACTCATGCCCATGGTGGACTTATTCTTTCTGCAAGCCATAATCCTGGTGGTCCAGAGGGAGATTGTGGTATCAAATACAATGTTTCCAATGGTGGACCGGCTCCTAATTCTTTATGTGATGCTATTTTTGCAACATCGCAACGTCTTTCCTTTTATAAAATTCTTGAAGCACCAGATATTGATTTAGATAGGCAAGGTACGATCTTTATGGGAGCCATGCGGATTGATATTATTGATCCTGTCGCTGATTATGTTGCTTTGATGCAGGAGCTTTTTGATTTTGACTGTATTGCCAAGGCTGTTGCTCGAGGTCTTACTTTACGGTTTGATGCCATGCATGCGGTAACAGGGCCTTATGCCCATGAAATTTTTGAAAAATGCTTAGGATTTTCTGAAGGGACGGTGGTTAATGGTATTCCTTTGCCAGATTTTGGAGGCGGTCATCCAGATCCCAATTTGGTTTATGCTAAGGACCTTTATGATTTATTGATGTCAGAGCAAGGACCAGATCTTGGCGCAGCCTCTGATGGTGATGGAGATCGTAATCTCATTATTGGACGTCAACAATTTGTCTCGCCTTCGGATTCTTTGGCTATTATGGCTGAACATGCACACCTTATTAAAGGATATCGAAAAGGTGTTGTGGGGATAGCGCGCTCTATGCCGACGGGACGTGCTGCTGATCTGGTTGCGGAAAAACACGGATTAAATTTTTTTGAAACGCCAACGGGATGGAAGTTTTTTGGAACCCTTTTGGATGCGGGAAAAGTAACCTTTTGTGGTGAAGAAAGCTTTGGAACGGGCTCTCATCACATCCGCGAAAAAGATGGTTTATGGGCTGTCCTATTTTGGTTAAATCTTGTAGCGGTAACAGAAAAAACTGTCGCACAGATTGTTCAACAGCATTGGTCCACCTATGGGCGTTTTTACACGTTACGGCATGATTATGAAGAAGTCGAAGCAGATAAAGCTTTGGCATTACTAGAGCATTTGCGTGCGCACTTACCACATGCAGGAACTGAAATTTCTGGATTTTTCGTCAAAAAAGCAGACGATTTTACATATCATGATCCCGTTGATCAGAGCGTTAGCACGCGGCAAGGTATACGTATTTTTTTCGAGAATGGAGCACGGTTGGTGGTTCGTTTGTCGGGAACAGGGACGCTAGGTGCTACTTTACGACTTTATTTTGAACAGTATGAAAGTGATCCGCGCAAACACAATTTTAATCCGCAAGAAGTTCTCCAACCTTTGCAACAGGTAGCACTAAAACTGTTAAACATACAACAAGCATTGGGGCGAGATCGTCCTGATATTATCACCTAAGATCATTGGAATGTTTTTTTGTAAAAGTATGATGATTGATCACATGGATGTGATTTTAGGGGTGTGATTTTATGTGCATAAGGGAGAGCTTAACTCTATTTTTAGGCGAGACTTGTTTTTCCTCTCTTACATATCAATCGGATTCCTAAAACTGAGGGATTCTTAAAACTAAATGCTGTAGGAAATTATAATCGAGCATAATCGGATCATTTATGTCCAATGGGTTTGCTCAATGGCTTGATAGCAATTTTTGTTTAATAGGGGAATGTTTCTCATACAAAACAAAATACGATCATTGTTGCACATTTCATATGTTTGTTTTAAAGAATCTTCTCTCTCAAGACACTAAAAACGCATCTTATGCGTGTTGCTTTGAAAGGGATAACCGGCCATCCATCCATTGAGCAGCACCATTTTTACGCTTATGAGAGAGTAAGACGGCACCATTATTCACTTTGCCCGCTTTCAATGTTGGCTCTTATATTTGAGAGTATTTAGTATTTTGGATAATCGTTTTACACGGATTTTCCTGCTTGTAACATGCAAACAAAAGGCTTTGGTTGTTTCAATGTAAAAGGGGTTGAGAGAATCTCAGCTTATTTATCGGCTCTCATTCAATATACAAAACCATTAACTATGATCATAAATCAGTCTGTTCTCTAACATTATGACTGTTATCTTTACTTAAATAAAAGGTTAAGTTGGGGACATCATTTTCTTGTTTCTCAATGCTGCAATAGTTTTTAGCTCTCTGAGAACGTTTTATTCAGAGATGTTCCTTTTCTAATTGTTTTGTTATCCATTCGTTAATTGCATTGGTGATGTATAAGAAAATGATTTTGATTAATTTATTAGAGAGAATGCAGTGAGTAAATTTTATGATATGCGGGGGCTTATTTGAGTTGTATAATGATCAATCATTTTTATAAACTTGTGTATAGTATGTGATGATAGCATTCATGAATACAGTTGGCAGATGAGGATTGAAACAAAGGGAAACATTTTTCTAAAATAATGGACAATAAGCACTTCTTGCTTTATGACCAGTCATAATGAATGTTTTTTCTAAAAAAGGGGAATTTATGACCCAATATCCCAAATGTCCTCGTTGTGATTGTCTTTATACTTATGAAGATGGTGAAAATTTTGTGTGTCCTGAATGCGCATATGAATGGCCACAAAAAAACGATGATACGGTTCTTGCCAATACTGTTTATGATGCCAATGGTCAGATTTTAACAAACGGAGATACCGTTATGGTGATAAAAGATCTGAAAGTAAAAGGCGCTTCATCTGTTTTAAAAGGGGGGACGAAGGTAAAGAATATTCGCTTGGTGGATGGGGATCATAATATCGATTGCAAAATTCCTGGGATCGGTCAGATGAGTTTAAAGTCGGAGTTTGTGAAAAAAGTTTAGGCATTTATCTTCTTGCAATTGTTTTTGCATTTCGTTGGTTTTCTATTTTTACATTCTTCTCTAATTGGGCATATTTTTCTCCAATGGGCTTCTTTTCTTGTTTCATAGATTACACCAATCAGATAGGAGCAATATGTTTTCCTTTATTGCAAAGCCATGTATCGCAGAGAAATAGCGACTCTTTCTTTTCTTTTAATATGGGGTTATGAGGGGACTGGATGTTGACTCATAAGCAACAATAAAAGTGTGCGTTTTATGAGAAAAACAACGCCGTAAAGTAGACAAACTTATTCCTGCTGAATTGAAAAAATATTCTCATTTTTTTTATCAGATAATTTCTCAAACAACCATAATAGATCTGGCTTCAATGTATTTATTTTTATGGGTAGTTACACCTTTTGCGTCATATTTATGGAAATGAGATTGAAAATGATAGAGGAAATTCTTGATTTTAAGAATGGAAAAAGGATGCTATGATCTTGATAAGGTCTTATTGCCATGCATTTTCCAGCTCTTAGTACTGCAACAGTCTCTTATAAAAGTGTACATAAGAGCTATTAAAAATAGTTTTTGTTATTATCCAGTTTGTGCTGTGTAAGCGGACGATTTTGATTGATGCAATAAAAACATAATTGAAATAAGAAGAATGTCAGAATTCTCATTGCAAGTTGCAAAATGTGATCTTTGTCGAGTGTCTGAAACAACATATTGATTTATAATAATAAATTAGCGTTATTCATATTGAATTAGAACCCCGAATAACGTGGGATTCTCTCATTTCAAATCTGTTCCATGTTGAATCAATTAAAATCACTTGCTTGCACACCACACGCGGGGCTGGCGTGTGGGTAAAAATGAGGAAAGAAAGGATTAAAAATGACTCTTATGAATCGTCTTAATGAAAGAGCTGTCGCATCATTAGGGGCTGGCAGATATGATGATGGTGCCGGCTTGCTACAAGAAGTATTTTGCGTGATTTGTCGTTGGAAGCACTGAGAAAGATAGAGCAAATGAGCACTCTATCTTACAATGTTTTCTTTTTTGGGTTTTCTTTTTTTTAACGAGGTCGTGTTTTCCTCGTTAAAATTGCATGACAAGATTATAAAACAAAATAAATTTAAAGTGCACACCCATGCATTGTACTTCTGTGTACGGATTGGTTTGTTGAAATAACTTATGCTTCTTAAAGGGGGCTTTGAAATCTTTTTAAGGCATATGTGGAGGTGAAAGGTGAGTGAAGGTATCATTATTGGGCAGATTTTTTTAACAGTACTCTATTTTTATGACTGCATGGCTTACTTCGAAAATTTCAGGAATAAAATGACGTAAGATTTTTGCACTCCATGTTTGAGCGCTGTTGAAGAGGGGCAATCGGTGTGGTTATTTTATCTATTGAGGTCAATATTTATTGTGGCATGGCTTCAACGCCTAAAACTTCAGGGATAAAATGACGTAAAAGGTTTTCAATACCATGTTTGAGAGTTGCCGTTGAAGAGGGACATCCAGCGCAGGAGCCCCGCATATTGAGATAAACAATACCATTTTCAAATCCGAGAAAAGTAATGTCTCCACCATCATTGGCAACTGCGGGGCGGATACGCGTTTCAAGGAGCTCTTTAATGGTTAAAACAATATCAGCATCTTTTTCGTCATAAAATTCTTCGTTAAGGGCACGGGTTTGTGCTTGTGTTGTGGCGTTGGTGGTGATCACTGGCTCATTGGATAGAAAATGTTCCATAATTGTGCCTAAAATGACGGGCTTAAGATGTTGCCATTCCCCTTCTTTTTTGCTTACGGTGATAAAATCATAACCTAAAAAGACACCATTGATATTGGGAATATTAAACAGTTTAGCCGCTAAAGGTGAGTTTTTAGCTGCTTCTTCACGGTCACGAAATTCTAATACGCCCTCAGAAAGAACCACGCGTCCTGGCAGGAATTTAAGTGTTGCAGGGTTTGGGGTGGTTTCAGTTTGAATAAACATAGATTCTCCTTTTATAATGAAGGCTTGGGAAGATCTTACATTGTAGAATATTATATTTTTTAGGCAATAGATCTAATATCTTCATCGGCAAGATTGCTAGGAATAACAATGACAGGGATTGAAAAAGCTGTTCCTTTATTCCCGATTAATTGAACAAGGGGTCCTGGTCCTTCTGTATGTCCACTGGCTGCTAAAACAATCAGTGCAATCCTTTTATCTTCGTCGATCAGTTTAGAAATCTCATCAATTTTTTTTCCTTCACGCACTACTATTTCTGTTTCAAGCGCATGGGTGGTGCGGACTTCACTGGCAATGTCTCCTAATATTTTATGAGCACTTTGCTTTGATTCTGTACGCATAACGTTGTTTACACCCAGAAAATGTTGAAATTCTACACTATCAACGACACAAAGTAATACCAATGTTCTACTGGTATTTTGGGCATGCTGTGCGGCAAACGCAACGGCACGCCGACACTCTGGTGTTTCATCGATAATAACTAAGTTTTTTTTCTTTGGTTCTTTTTTCGGATTTTGCGGTTTGGAAATCATGCACTTTCTCTATTTTGTACAAACGATTTTTTTGCTCTCTACAGTTTTTAGTTTTATTATTTTTATGTATCGTGCAAAAATCCAATAATTTCACGAATTTTTTTCATATTTTCTTCTGCGAGCATACTAGCACGTTTAGCGCCATCATGCAAAACAGAGTCGATATAACCGCTTTCTTGATGAAGGCGACGTAATTCTTCTGTTATAGGGGCAAGCTTATGGACAACAAGGTCGGCTAGAGCTGTTTTAAAATGCGAAAATTGTTGACCAGAAAATTCTAAAAGAATCTTTTCTTTGCTAACTTTGGCAAAGGCGGCATAAATACCAAGCAGGTTATCTACTTCTGGTCGTTCTTTTAAAGCGGCAAGGGTATCGGGAAGTGGAGCCGAATCCGTTTTGGCTTTGCGTATTTTTTTTGCGATAAGATCAGCGTCATCGGTCAAATTAATGCGTGAAAAATCTGAAGGATCTGATTTTGACATTTTTTTCGTCCCATCGCGCAAAGACATAACGCGTGTGGCTGTTGTTCCAATCAGTGCTTCTGGAAGAGGAAAAAAGCCTTGTCTTTTTTCTTCATCTGTTTGCATAGAGATACCAAAATTTAATTCGGCAATACGCTGTGCATAGTCGTTGTTAAATTTTTGTGCAATATCGCGTGTGAGTTCAACATGCTGTTTTTGATCTTCGCCTACTGGAACATGCGTTGCACGATAGACTAAAATATCAGCAGCCATCAAAGTGGGATAGGCAAAAAGCCCGATGGATGCTTTTTCGCGATCTTTTCCCGCTTTATCTTTAAATTGTGTCATGCGTTGAAGCCAGCCGATACGGGCAACACAATTAAAAATCCAGGCGAGTTCAGCATGTTGAAAAACACGTGATTGGTTAAAAATAATGTGTTTTTGAGGATCAATACCGGCGGCTAAAAAAGCTGCTGTCACTGTTCTGGTGGATTCGCGTAAAGTAAAGGGATCTGGGTTGACTGTGAGCGCATGCATATCCACAACACAATAGAGGCAGTGATGAGAGTTTTGCAGTTCAACCCAACGCTGAATGGCTCCAAGATAATTGCCAAGATGTAAATGACCACTCGGTTGTACGCCGGAAAAGACAAGTGGTGTGAAGGTATCCATAGGAGTGCTCTTTCTTCAATTAAGGTTATTCATTTTATTGTTTTTGACAAAGTATAGATATTATGAGCGTTTTTTCAAATTTTTAAGCGTGTGAAAAAAGGAACGGATGTTGAATAAAAAATAGGCACTAAAATAGATCAAAAATATGCCAATCATGATCCCAGCTAAGGTGATCGCGCGCAAGAAAAATGATGCTTGTGAGGATAAAGGAAAAGACAAAAAACCAAACACATTCAATCCGTAATAGAGGGCTAGTGCACTCAAAAGAGTTGCCATCATGAGACATAATATTCGCTTTATCAGTTGGAAGTCGTATTTCCAATAACCGCGTTTGATAAGGACACTCCACAGCAAAAGGGTGTTGGCCCATCCAGAGGTAATTTCAGCAATAACAATGCCTCGTGCAGATAGAATAGGAAATAATATTAAGGCGAGACTGATATTGATGAAAACGCAAATACCTGTAAAAATCATCGGTGTTTTGGTATCTTCATGGGCAAAAAAATTAGGAATAAAAACCTTAATAAGAACAAAAGCTGGAAGTCCTAGTCCATAAAGCTCCAATAATTGTGCAACATGGTGTGTTGATTGACTGGTAAATTGTCCTCGTTCAAAGAGCAAACTGACAATGGGAGTGGAGAGCAGCAAAAAAGCGATGGATGCTGGAAGTGTTAACAACAATGTTAATTCAATAGAGCGATTTTGTAAATGGTGGGTTTCTTTATGCTTTTTGCTCCGCAAAGCGCGTGTTAACTCTGGTAAAAGAACGGTTGCAACAGCAATGGCGATTACACCTAAAGGCAATTGATAAAGACGATCAGCATACATCAAAGAAGAGACAGCACCCGATTGACTAGAAGCAATGTTGGTATTAATAAGCAAATTAATTTGCGTGATGCCACCTGTGATGGCTGCTGGGAATGCTAAAGTTAATAGCTTACGAACATTAGGACTTAAATGGGGCTGGCGGAAGGAAATTTTCATTCCACTTTGACGCAAAGCAAGGGCAATTAAGGTGAGCTGAAGAAGCCCTGCTGCCAATACACCCCAAGAGAGATTTAAGCCAATATGCCAAGCGTCAAGTTTATAGATCCAAGCATAGGCAAGCACACCAATCAAAATAATGTTTAAAAAGAGTGGGGTAATGGCGGCAATAAAATAGCGTCGCAGAGCATTAAGCATGCCCCCCATCATGGCAGCAAGCGACATGCAGGTTAAATAGGGAAACATGATTGCAGTAAAGTGAATTGTAGCGTTAAATTTTGTTGCATCTTCGGTAAAACCTGGGGCAATAATGGTTCGTACCAAAAAAGGCATACTCAGTTCCATCGCAATCGTTAACAGTAAGAGCAGCGAAAAGAGAACGCCAAAGACTTCTTCTGCAAATTTGCATGCCGTTTCGTGACCTTCTTCAGTGATTTTTTTTGCAAAAAGAGGAATGAAAGCAGCGTTAAAGGCACCTTCAGCAAAAAAACGACGAAATGTGTTGGGAAAACGAAAAGCAGCGTTAAAGGCATCAGAAACAGGACCTGTCCCTAGGGCTGCGGCCATAAGCATTTCGCGTACGAAGCCAAAAATACGGCTCATGAGGGTTCCGGAAGCAACTGTTGCAATTTTTTTAATCAATGTCATAAAGATATATCAGCTTTGTTGTAAAAGAGAAGCGATGACAGGAGAAATAAAGCGTTTTAAATCGTAAAAATCTGATCTCTATCCTAATCAAGGATACTTTTTGAAAGCGTTTTACGACGGTGTTTATCTTTCTGTCAACAATGGTGCTTGAAGACTTTTTTATGCTCCTTGTTTACTGTTGCATTAAAGTTTTTATTGTTGCCATAAAATAATTAAAATTTCTTTTTCAAACTGAAATATGCGAGTGATATCATAACAGTTTGAAGGGATATGTAGGGATATATAATGATAATTTCTCTTTATGGTGTGATGTCGTGAATAGTGCAACCCAATACCGTTTTGTTTTACGTGAGGGGTGTGACCCTATTAAAAGAACGCAAATAAAATAAAAGCGTGGAGCAATGGGCAATTTCCATTATTTATTCATGATTTAAAAAAACAGCGCTTTAGATGTTTTTAAAAGTCGTAAGGCTGAGCTAAAAGGTGATGGTAAAGCTGGTGATTGGTTTTCACTTTTACGGCTTTATGTTCTCCCAAAATTTGTCTGCACTCCCGTTTTAGAGATTACATAAACAAGAGGATAGGAAGATATGATCTTTCAACAGCATTTTTGCTGTTCAGGTTTCTTTTCACAGTTGATGAGGATAAAATCTGAGGAAATAAGATAAAATTACTCTCTCATGGTTTCCATTCTCGTTGAGGTGCAATTGATTTGCCGATGAAGGCAGAGGGGGATAAAGGCTATCATTTTTACCAGAGGGGGCAAAAAAGTTAAAGTTTATAAACCTTTTAGATATTCATTGCCATTACTTTTGTGTGCTCCGTTTTGTGAGGTTGAATATTTTCTTGTCTTTTGGGACTCTGATTGACGATTTCTGTCATTTTTTGCACTTTAATTGCTTCTTTATCAAGGGTGTTGGAACATTTTTTTTCATTATTTTTCTTTATAGATTGATGCTGGATAGATTGATACTGGTTTGGTGCTAAGCGCTCATCGAATTTATGGTTATAAAAATACATGGGTTGTATATGCGGTTCTATCTCTTTTATCTGCTTGACTATTTCCATAATCTCTTTTGCTTTGATGGTTGATGTGCCAAGACTCTCCGCAAGTCTTTCAGGATTATTTTCTTTTATAACTTCATGCTCGTTTGAAGATAAGCGCTCATTGATTTTTTTGATATAAGTCCTTATCTCCCCCCTTAATTCAGGAGAGTTTGATAACATTTCTTGCTGTTGTGCTTTTGACAAGGAAAGGAGATTTTTCATCCAAGCCTTAGGCATTTCTACCGACTGTTCACACCGCCTTTGTTTTACATGATGGGTATGGAGAATGTCTCTTTCTGTTTGTTTAGAAATATTGATATAACGATCAATGGCTCTACAGAGGGGCAAAATATTTTCTTCTGCATGGGCGCGCGCGTTGTTTTTTATGCCAAATACATTGCTACCAGAAAGCTTAGAAATCGATTGGGGAGAGGTGGTAATTTGATAGGTGAGTTGTTCTCCTTCAGTATGATTTTCATGGATCATCTCAATTTTTTCCCGCAAAATATGACGATTGCCATAAATGATTTGGCACAAAGTTTCTATTTCTTTTCTTCTTGCTTGAATGGATGCGTTGTTTTTTATCCTTGTGGCAATTTCATTGTTGGTAAGGGGGACTATTGTTTGTGCGGGGATAAGCACTTCTTGCTGGTTTTGAATTTTTGGTGCTGTAAAGGAGAGGGCGTCACCGATTTTTAATGTCTGTATTTGCTCTGGGGTGAGATCTTTTTTATTTCCCAAGATGAAAATTCCGTTAGCATCAAGCATAAAGCCATTGGGTCCACTGCCTCTGTAAAAGCCTTTATAGGTATGACCTTCTTTTGCTGTGATAATAAGATGATGATGAATACTCTCAAGCCCGATATGTTTCATACTGTCCATGAATTCTTTTAAAATAAGTATTTTTTCTGGATTTGAGATATCTTCAAGCAGATGCTTCATCTCTTCTTTATCGTTATGTTTTAGCGATGCAATGCTGGCAAGATTCATACGTTTTTCTGTTACAAGAGAAGAGTCGAGTGTGTGGCCAGCAACTTGCCCAAGTTTTTCAAAAAACGTCCGTTGCGTGCGTCCATTGCCTTCTCTGAAAGGATGTGTATAGTTGAGCTGTATCAACATTTCAGTGACATATTCAACAAATGTTTCGCGGGTTAAGCCTTTTAAACTATTCGTTTCAGCAAGTATTTTATCTAAATTTTCTAGTCTCTCTTGTATCTGTTTTGCTGAGGCAAAAGAAATCCCAGCTTTTTTCATCATTGGCATATAAGCAACGGTACCATCTTCAAATGTAAATGGTTTTTCGCGTGTTTGACCGGCCCATTCAAAAGTATTTTTAAATAGGGTGTGATGAATATATTGGAGATATGTGGAAGTTAGTTTTTGCGGTGGCGCTTCTTGGCGTAGATGAATGATTGCTTTTGTTGTATCATGGGCACATTGCACTTTTAATTTTTTATAGTCTTTTATTCCATATTTATTTTTTAAGGTGATACTATTAGGGCAAAAGAAATTACGGTACATTGTCTTATTTTCTTCGGTTTCAGGCGGTGATGATAATTTCTCCTGTAAGGTGAGAGGGACGGTGTCCGTTTTTTTTGTACCAGTGTCCCAGTATACCATTGCTTTTTTTTGGGGCTGTTTCATTCTTTCTTGATGATCAGAGCGTTTTTCCTTTGTCATTTGGACAGATATTGGATTATTTGTCGCTGTATTGCTGGTCTGTAAAATGTTTTTTTGGAAATCTTTTTGCATTTGCCTCATAGAGGAAGCCGATTGAGCAATTGGTTTGGTCATTTGTTCTTGTTCTTGCAAACTTTTGGGCATAGCTTCAACGCTGTCATGTAAAACATGAGAGGCAATCCATGGTGAAAAATAGGATTTTCCCTTTTTCTTTGTTTGAATGGATGCGTTGTCTTTGCTCTTTTCAGTTATTTCATCGTTTTTAAGAGTGGCTCTTTTTTCTTCTTTTTCTTCTGGAAGCAATGTTTTTTGCTGGGTTTTTTCTGGGTTTTGAATTTTTGGTGCTGTAAAGGAGAGGGCGTCACCGATTTTTAATGTCTGTATTTGCTCTGGGGTGAGATCTTTTTTATTTCCCAAGATGAAAATGCCGTTGGCATCAAGCATGAAGCCATTGGGTCCACTGCCTCTATAGGTACCATGATAGGTTTCTCCTTCTTTTGCAACGACAGCGAGATAATAATTTTTTTCATCCAATCCAAGCTCTCTCATAGAGTTGGTGAATTCTCGTAAGAGGAGCAATTTTTCTGGATTTGAGATATCCTCAAGCAGATGCTTCATAGGCTCTGGGTTACCATGTTCCATGGCAGCGGCGCGGACAAAGTCTTTACGTTTTTTGCTCACAAGAGAAAAGTCTAGCTCATGTCCTGCTGCTTGAGAGAGTTTTTCAACAAACAGTCTCTTTGTGCGCCTATTGCCCTCTCTGAAAGGATGCAAGTGGTGCAAATCTATCATTATACCAGCTGCTTGTTCAACGAATTCTTCGCGCGTTAGGCCTTGTAAATTATTCTTTTCAGCAAGCGTTTTATCTAACTTTTCTAGTCCCTCCTGTATTTTTCTGCCAATCGCAAAAGGTTTTGTAAATTCTTTTCTTTTCAAAATGGGCATAGAAGCAACAGAGCCATCTTCAAATGTAAAAGGCTCTAGGCGTGTTTGTCCGGCCCATTCAAATGTACGGGAAAAGAGGCGTTGATGAAGGTATTTTAGATAAGAGGCATTAAACTGCTCTGGTAGAGGTTCTTGGTGCAGTTTTATCATTTCTTTTTTTACATCATTAGAACAGCATTCTTTTAATATTTCTTTATCTTTGATGCGGTATTTATTTTTAAGCACTTTGCTATTGGGGTAGAAAAAATTTTGCGCTTCTTCATTGATTTGCTTTGAAATGGCTGCATTAATTACAGAGTGTTGTTCTTGCAATTCTTCCTGTGTAAAGGAGGCACAATGTTCTGTGTTTTCTTTCATGCATATTTCCTTTCAAATGGTAACATTATTTTTTGAAATCTTCTTTGTTTACATTTTTTGCCTTATGTTATTTTCATAGCGTTTTCTTCAAAGAAGAATGCCTATTTGAATGATTGAAAAAATTGACCTTATTCGCATGGAACAAAGTTAAAGTTTATAATTTTGAAGTATTATCGTGAAATTTTATCAATGAATTCTGTAAAATAATGGGGTGTCTTATTCAAAGTTTTCTGTATTTCACACACCGTCTTTGATGCAATCTTGGCAAGATAATTGCACCAAAGTTTTGGATAAAAAGCCAACAATTAGGAGATTTATCACGATAAAGCCATTGCTTTTGATGTTTCGGCTCTGCGCGTTCGAACCTGCTGTTGGTCTTCTTGTCTAGAAGTTGCTGCAACTTCTAGATGCCGCTTTGCTGTTGAGCGTTCAGGCAGCTTCAGGGGCTGCGATAAGCTTTGCTGCTTTTGTAATTTTTTATCGAAATCGGTAGGCGGTTGATAACGTTTTTGTTGTTCTGCCTGATGGTTTTGCACAATGGTTTCTTTTAACTGTTTTACAGTTTCAGCATACTCCTTAATGACGGTACAAAGAGTAGGAAGATGTTCTTCAGCGGCTTTGCGTGCTCCATTTTTTATGCCAAGGACTTGCTTACCAGCAAGTGGAGCAACAGATGCAGAATCCTTTTCAATTTGAAATACAAGCTCTTCTCCCATCTCCGGAATTTTTTGCATATCTTCTATTCTATATTGCAAAATAAATGGATCCTTATAAACAATTTGGCACCAATATTGGATCTCTCTTTGACCATATTGAACCGATGGATCTTTTTGAACTCTGCGGGCAATTTCCTCATTTGAGAGAGGCTTTATTTTCTTTTCTGAATTGAGCGGATTTTGTAAATGTTGATTTGTTAGCTCTTCCTCTTGTGTTTGTCGCTGATGTTGTTGTTCCGTGTGAGAACCTTGTAAAATATTTTCACTTTTTGTATATTTTGAAGTATACACATAACCGTTAATGGCAGCACATAGGGTGGGAAGAGTTTCTTCAGCTTTTCTGCGCGCATGGTTTTTTATGCCAAGAACTTTTCTACCAGCAAGCTTAGAAATAGACTTAGGCCGTTCTGTAACATCCCATAAGAGCTGTTCTCCCATATCGGGGTTTTCTTTGATTGCTTCTATTCTTTCATTTAAAATAAGTCGGTCGCCATAAACCTTTTCGCTCAAAAATCGTATTTCTTCTTGATATGCTACGAGCAATAGCTCTCTTTCCATTGTATTAATAGATGGTTTTTGTTCGTGAGACGGTTTTGGTTGTTCAATTGCTGTGTGTGGAGAGGAAGTTTTTGGGACGACAGTATCGCTTTGTTTTCTGTTTTCCATACGGTGCGGTTTTCTTGAAGGCGGTACGGCATATGTTCCACTGTCTTGTGATGATGAACTGCTTTGCTGCCTGACTTTCATATGTGATAGTGTTTTGGGTCTAACACTTGGTTCGTGTGTTTCAGGATTTTGGATTTTTGTGCCATTTTGTACTCTTTCTCTCATGCGTGGGGGAAGGGGCGGAGCCACTTTTGTCTGTAGAGAAGGGGATTCTTGAGCAGTTGGTTTGTTTTGTTCTCTATCTTTTGCACGCGGTGGTCTTTGTGGGGCCATTTTTATGCGCGTGGAGGGGGACTCTTGAACTGTTGGTCTATGTTGTTGCCTCTCTTTTGCACGTGGAGGTCTTTGTGGAGCTGTTTTTGTGTGCGGAGAGGAGTTTTCTTGGATTTTTGAGTTGGAGATTGTTGTGCCGGTTTGTGTTTTTTCTCTCATGCGTGGAGGAGGGGGTGGAGCCACTTTTGTCTGTAGGAAGGGGGACTCTTGAACTGTCGGTTTATGTTGTTGTCTCTCTTTTACACGCGGAGGTTTTGGCGGAACTGCTTTTTTTTGTGGGGGAGGTGTCTCTTGGTTTTTGGCGTTAGGAAGCATTGTGCTGGTTTGAGTGTTTGCTCTCATGCGGGGGGGTGGCGGTGGCGCAACCTTTGGGTGGGGGGATAAATTTTCTGGGCGTTTTTCTACAGTTGCTTTTGGCAAACTTTGAGAAACTTGGGAAGGAGGGGTTCTGGTGGGGGATTGTTCAGCCTGTTGTTGAAATTTTTCCATCATTTCGGTGATAAAAGGGGAGGGATTTCTTTTTTTCATGCATGTTCCTTTCAAACTCTTCCAATATTGTTTTTAAATACTATTTAAAAACGTACGTTGGTTTTTATTCTGTTTTATGCTTTTTCATTTGCTTTTATGAGAGAGGATATGAAACTGAATGGTTTCGCACGATTTGACTCTCTTGGCTCAGATCATAATCATTCTCTAAAGATTGTTTTCTCAGTGTTTGGGTTAAGGGACGGAAAAATAAATTTTGTTTCAATTTTCTCTCTTTCTTGGCGCAAACACCTCTTTCCTGTGTTACGCCAAGACGTTAGATTCAACGTGAAAACTTATGTCTGTTTAACTGGCAAAAGCCATCGCTTTTGGGGCGGCAGTTTTGCGAGGACGAATATCTGTTTCTCTTTGTTGAGTAGAGATTGTTGCTCCTTCATGCGTTACTGTTGAAGGCTCAGGGCGTTGAGCAGACTGTGAGACGCTTTGTTGTTGATGCAAGTTTTGCGCTCTGTCAGAAGATGCTTCATTGTGTTCTTGTTTTGCCTGCTGAGTTTTTGAAAGGCTCTCTCTTACTTGTGTTACAGCTGTTGCATAATTGTCAGCGGCGTCAATGAGGTGAGAAAGACCCGCTTCAGCATGTCTGCGTGCTTTATTTTTAAAGCCACAAAAGTTACGACCAGTGTATTTGTTAAAAGACTGAGGATTTCCGGCAAGTTGCTGTGCCAGCTGTTCTATTGTTTCAGGGTTTTGGAAAAGCTCTTCTGTTTGTGATTGCAAAATGTTTGCGTTACCAAAAACAACAGTGCACCAATATTTGATTTGGGCATGGTGTCTTCTGACTTTTGAATGTTGGTGAATTTTGGTAGAAATTTCTGTCTCTGAAAGCGTTTCTTTTTCGCGTTGATCTGGTTTTTGCAGAAGTTTAGCGACGGCTTCCTTCCCCATGAAGCGTTCATAGTTTTTGAGTTCTTGCTCTGGAGATTGTAAGAGGCTCTCTCTTGCCTGTTTTACAGCTTCTGTATAACAATCAACGGTGACACATAGGGCGGAATAACTCTCTTCCGCGTGTCTACGTACTCGACTTTTGAAGCCCAGCGCGCTGGTGCCGGAAAGTTTAGCAAAACTTTCAGGATATGCTGCCATGCGCCATGAGAGCTCCTCTCCTGCAGCGGGACTTCTTTGAATTTCCTGCATTTTTTCTTGCAAAATGTTTGGGTTACCATAGGCACTTGCGGATAAATGTTGGATTTCTTCTTGATAGGTTCGAACCAATGAATGGTGTGGAAGCAATAGAATGATCTCTTCCTCTGAGAGAACTCTTGTTGCCCTTTGTAATGCTGCTTGTGAAGGAATTGTTGCGTGTGTCGTTTCAGCTTCTTGCGGTCTTTTGGTAGAGCCGCCTCTTGTTAACGAAGCTGTTCGATTTGTTGATGCATATACAGTTTCTTCGCTTAAAAGAGATTGTCTTTCCTCATCTTCTTCCGGTATGGATGACAGTCTTTTGCTTTTTGAAGGCGTTTCTTTAGGAAGGGGGGCTGCAGCGCCTGAGACCTCTGCCGCCGCTTGTTCATAGAGCTTTATAAGTTCTTGTATTGAAGAGGATGGAAAAGGATGAGGGTGTTTTTTTTTCATGCATGTTTCCTTTCAAAAATTGTTTTAGAAAACCTCTTTGGTGCATTCTTGCCTTTTATGCTTGGATCGCTTTGAGACAAAAGAAATATCGAGCTGAATGAGCTTCCAAAGATCTGCGCTATTTGCAATCAGCTTAATGGACATTTGTGTCTTTTATACAGTTTTTTTGTGAAATATTATCAATAAGTTATCAATATTTATCGTGAATTACAGGCGTCATTTTTAGGACTATTTTTTGTAACATTCTAAAACAATTCTTGGCGTAATCGCGATGAAACGATTTGCGCCAAGAAGCTCACTGAAAAAAAGATTAAATGAAAAACAAAAACTATCTGTTTTTATGTTTACGCCCCTTTACATGGCATAAGCCATTCCTTTTTCTCCGTGTCTTTGTCGTTGTGGACTGTGTTCTGGACTATTTTGTTCTTGTCCTCTTTCGTGATGACGATGATGATGATGGTGATGATGGCGTCTTTGTTCCGCTAGAGGGGTTTGCAATAGCTGTTCTTTTGCGTTTTCTACAGCTTTCGTATAACCATCAACGGCACCAACGAGCAATCTAAAACCATCTTCAGCTGCTCTTCGTGCTTGGCTTTTTATGCCAAGTGTTTGGTGGCCCGCAAGCTTATGTATAGACTCAGGATTTTCAGCAAGTTGATTTGAAAGGTCTTTTCCTTTACGGGGATCTGTAAGTATGTCTTGCAAGTGTTTCTGAAAAATATTGTCCTTTCCATAGACAGTTGCACCCCAATGTATGACCTCTTCTCCATATGCTTTAACATGTGGATCTTTTAAAAGTATGACAGTTATTTGCTCCGTTGTGAGGGAAGATGGAGATCTTCCTCTTTGGTGCGGAGCAACCGTTGTATAGTCGGTTTCAGAACTTTCTCTTCCCCGATCAGGATGTCTCCCTCTTGAAAGAGGAGAAACGCTGCTCACTGATGCGTATAGAACTTCCTTTTCACGTTTTGGGGGAGCAACCGTTGCATAGTCGGTTTCAGGACTTTCTCTTCCCCGATCAGGATGTCTCCCTTTGGAAGGAGAAATACTGCTAACGGATGCGTATAGAACGTCTTCTTCTGGGGTTGGTCCGCGCTGGTTTCCTCTGTTTGGTTTATTAACTGTTGCATAGAGGGCTTCTGGATTTGCAGAAGGATGTGAATGATGTTTTTTCATACATATTTCCTTTCAATATTTTTAGAAAACCTCTTTGGTGCATTCCCCACTTTTAGTTTTGATAACTTTTATATAAGGAAGATATCCAACCGAATGACCTCCAAAGATTTCGCGCTATTCGGGAATAGTGTAACGGACCTTTGTGTCTTTTATACAGTTTTTTTATGAAATTTTATCAATAAGTTATGATAAATTATAGGATTCTTTTTTAGAACTATTTTTTGTAATATTTTAAAACAACTCTTGGCGCAATCCCGATGAAACGATTTGCGCCAAGAAACTCACTGAAAAAAATTACATGAAAAACAAAAACTATCTGTTTTTACGTTTATGTCCACTTACATGGCAAAAGCCATTCCTTTTTCTCCATGTCTTTGTTGTTGTGGGCTGTGCTCTGGACTATTGTGTTCTCGTCCTCTTGCGTGATGATGGTGGTGATGTCTGTGTTCTGGGTCTCTTTCTGGATTTTCGTGTCTTTGACCTCTTTCTCTTTCATGCTCCCGTGTAAACTGTTTATGGAGCTTTTGTGTCTTATGTATATGTCTCTCAAGAGCTGAGCAAAGGGGAGAAAAACTCTCTTCAGCTTCTCTGCGGCTTGGAGACTTTACACCAAGTATTTTGTGACCTGCAAGTTTAGCTACACTCTCAGGATTTTCTGCAAGGCTCCATAAGATTTGCTCTGCATTTTGAGGGTCGTCAAGAATCTTAGCCAGTTGTTGATTCAAAGCATGTTCGTTACCATAAACAACTCTGCACCATTCTTGAGTTTCTCTTACACCATATTGAAAGTCTACGTTTTTTAAAAGCTTTGTTGTAACTACATCTTTTGGGGTTCTTGGAGGGGAGATTCTACTTCCGCCAACGCCTTGATAGATGGGATTTTCTAGTTGTTGGGATTCTTGCCCGCCGTCAGCTCCCATGCCAACCGTTGTATAGACAGATTCGAGAGGTCTTTGGGGAGAGTGCTCACCACGTTCACTAAAGTCAAGCTCTGCATAGAGATGTTCTGGTTCATGGGGATGTCGTCCACCCTGCGCACCTCCACCAACTGTGTCGTAGGGTGTTTGCCAACCTTGCGCCGCCAGATCCGTTATTGAATAGGGGGTTACGAGTTTGTCGGTGCGTCGCCCATCACTTGGTCTTTCACCAAGTCTGTCATAGGGATTTCCTAGTGGCTTTTGGGGAGCATAGGCCGTTTCTGATGGTTGTTGAAGTGTATATTGAGGTGAGGTGCGCTGTTCTTTGGGTGGCTTATTAACCCTTGCGTAGAGGTCTTCTACATTAGAAGCTCCTAGATTTTGTTGTTCAAGCGGCTTTTGGGGAGCATAGATCGTTTCTGGTGGTTGTTGAAGTGTATATTGTTGTGAGTTGCGCTGTTCTTTGGGTGGTTTGTTAACCTTTGCGTAGAGGTCTTCTACATTAAAAGCTCCTAGATTTTGTTGTTCAAGCGGCTTTTGGGGAGCATAGATCGTTTCTGGTGGTTGTTGAAGTGTATATTGTTGTGAGTTGCGCTGTTCTTTGGGTGGTTTGTTAACCTTTGCGTAGAGGTCTCCTATATTAGAAGCTCCTAGATTTTGTTGTTCAAATTGTCGTCTTAGTTCCTCTACATTGGTAGAAGGAGTTGGGTGACTTTTTTTCATGGCTGTTTCCTTTCAATATTTTTAGAAAACCTCTTTGGCGCATTCCCCACTTTTTTGATATTTTTTAGGACAAAAGAAGAATATCAAACTGAATGGTCTCCAAAGACTTCGCGCTATTCATATTGATATGTAATGGACATTTATGTCTTTTATACAGTTTTTTTATGAAATATTATCAATAAGTTATAGTAGATTACAGGATTCATTTTTAGGACTATCTTTTGTAACATTTTAAAACAATTGGTGGGCGTAATGGAGATAAAATGATTGGTATAAAGAGTTTTGTTGGAAGGCAAAAGTTCACGCGTTTTTAGCCGGTAAGAGCCAGCGATGAGGAACGACTAACTTTCAAGCTGCGAGCTTGGCATTGTGCTTCTTGGGTGTTCTTTACAGTATTCGCAATTTCTTTTGCTTTGCTTTCCGATGTCCCAAGGAGGCAAGCTAGTCTGGTATAATCTTTTTCTTGTATGGCTTTACGATCTTCTGAGGATAGACGATTGTGTAGTTGTCGTGAAAAGGTATGGAGTTCTTGTCGCAGTGAACGAGAATGGAATAAAGCTTCCCTTTGTTGTTCTTCTGGTAAGGCAAAAAGGTTTTGTAAATTTTTTCCAGGTTTTTCGACAGTGTGGTTCAGGCGATTTTGTTCTCTTTGGTGTTGCTCTAGAATTGCATCTTTTGTTTGTTGTGTTATTGCGCCATAATTTTTAAGGGCTTGGCTGAGTTGTGGAACAGCCTGTTCGGCTTGTCTGCGATTTGAACTTTTCATGCCAAGTATTTTACTCCCAGAAAATTGAGAAATTGATTGAGGGTTTTGTAAAGTTTCATCGGCAAACTGGTTTCCTAAGTTTGGAGCTGCCGTTATGATATCTAATGTTGTCTTTAAGGCGTGGGTTTTACCATAAACAGTCTTTGATAAATTTTCGATTTCTTTTCGGCTCCCTTCAACATAAGCGTCATTTGAAATCCTTTCAAATAACTCTTCATGGGTAAGAGGGGCTAAAGTTTCTTTTGGGATCAGTGTTTCTTTTAAGCTTTGAACGTTGGTTTTTTGAAAGCAGAGGCGGGCACCGTTTTGTAATGTTTTGACGAGTTCTGGGGTGAGATCATCTTTGTGTCCGACGACGAAAGCCCCTTCTACTTCCATGACAAAACCTTCTGCTGAAAAACCTCTAAAGACGCCTTCATAGGTTACATCTTCCTTTGCTGCAACAACAACACGATCGTTAATTTCATCCAGTCCAGCGTTTCTCATTTGGGAGATGAATTCTTTTAAAACAAGGGATTTTTGTGGATGGGTGATATCTTCAAAAAGATCTTTCATCGGTTGGGAATTGCCATATTGCATGGCTTCAATACAAGCTGTTGTCATGCGTCCTTTTGTGATGAAAGAAAAGTCAATGGTATGTCCTGCGGCTTGTCCAAGTTTTTCCATAAACATTCGATTTACGCGCCCATTGCCTTTTCTAAAAGGATGTGCGTGCTCTAGCACCATAAAAACATCAGCGGCACTTTCAGCAAATTCTTGGCGCGATAAACCTTTTAAATTGTTCTTTTCATTAAGTGTTTTTTCGAGTTGTGTGAGTTCTTTTTTAATCTGTGGACCGATAGCAAAAGGAACTTCATAACCTTTGGGACGCATCGCCGGCATATGGGCAGTGGTGCCGTCTTCAAATGTAAAGGATGTATCGCGGGTGTGGCCCGCCCATTCAAAAGTTTTGTAGAAGAGGCTCCAGTGGATTAGTTTTAGATAGGAAGCATCAAATTTTCGTGGGGGTGGTTCATGGCGAAAATTGACGGCTGCTTTAGTGACGTCATGGGTACTGCGTTGATACAGTTTTTTAGGGTCTTTGATGCCATATTTATTTTTGAGTGTTTTGGTTCCTTTATATAGATAATTTTGCTCTAACATGTAATCTCTCCTAAGTAGGTAAGGTGGTGGTTGATGAGCGTCTTAAACGCTGCATGTGAAAAATTCCCCTTCGCGTATTCTTTTGAGATTTTGGTTGTTATGAGAGGGAGCACTTTTCCCTCCAGTGTATGGGATGTATCAATCGTTTTGTGATGCTTTTGAAAAGCTTTTCTGATGTTTCCTTTGTTTATTATCTTGTACTGTAAAATGCTGGTATTTAGGACGCTGATATGAATCCCATAAGTAGTCAGAAAATGGATTTTCTATAAATTGACTCTGGGTAAAATCTTCGTTCTTTGAGGTGTAAGGAAGAGGTCAAAAAGAAAAATGTTGCTTAAAATTGTTTTTTTCCTTTAACAAAGTTGTTTGCAAGAGCGCTTTGATGAGGAGCGTGGATATAGCGGGTGTAATCGCTCTTGGTTAGCGGATGGTGCTGGTACTTTTCATACACAGCTCTCAGATTGGTGAATCTATGGGCAAAAGCAGTCATCAAAAATTTTTCTCCATTATGTTTTTCTTATTGTTCCATATGAATATCTTGCCATACGAACATCTCTTTTGTGTATTTTTGCAACAAAATGTTTTTTATTTTTGTATTGTTGCTCTTATTATATTGCGCTGCTTTAAGATCCATAAGAGAGGAAACCCTTTCTTTGGTTGGGGAGAAAAGCCTTTTTCAGCGCTTTATCATTAAAATAGAACACTTTATGATATCGTAAAGGGGGAAAAGCTTGTATAAGAATGATTTATTCATTTTGATGTATATCTTAAATATTTTTTGGGAAAAATCGATGTTCTTGAGTGTAGGTGTTTTGAGAGTTGTTGTCTCAAAGATCAACCGTTTTTTTTCTTAAGTCTTGATATTGGTGATTAGCGTTGTGAAATGTTTTTGCTTGTTTGTAGGGGATAAATTATAAACAAAAAGCTTTGGAGGAATGTATTTGCAGGACGTTCTCAAGTGGAAATGTTGGTTTGATTATAGGTGATTTGAGGGGGGGGTGGACTTTCTTGTAAAGACGATGGGTACTGGTAAAACGATACACAAAATACAAAAAGGAAAAAACACGGATTTTTTATCATGTTTTCCTTATGTGTGAAGAAGCGGTCAAAAACTTTTTGTTAACGGGTTTTTAAAAAATAGAAATGTATGTTGTTTTTGTGGTTGGTCTTTTCATAGTCAAGATCTCATAATAAGAAGTTAGTTTTTCTTTTGTGGAGCAAAGCGGTTTTTTGCAGCTGCGGCTAACATTTCTTTCCTTCTGAAATAGATGGCGCAACCACATCGCGAAGGGGAGCCTTGCATCAGAATAATTTGTTCATCTTGACGCATTTCTCGAATAACTTCGTGGGGTAAAATGAGTGCTCTTTTTAAAATATTCATATAACCACGAAAATCGACTCCATCTAAGACAAATAAAATAGGCTTTTGTAGCTTTCGGCGGTAGTAATCATGACGTTTAAAAGGAATTAACAATTATCCTGTCCAATTGCTTTGGATATGGTGTATATGCTATGTGCAAAATTGGTGGTAGGGCGCTTAAGTAGTCTGTTTTTTGCATGTATGATAAGAATATTAAAATATCTCTTTCACATAGGTGTTTAAATCAAAAAAACAAAGTTTCATATTTTTTAGTTGGCCATAGCAAGTGTATTTGAACGATTTTGTGTGCGTGTGTAGAATTGGCTATGAGTGTTCCTTGCTTTTTGAACAATGTCGGTAATTTCTCGTGCTTTCTGTTCTGATATACCAATACTTTGTGCAAGTGTTTCATAATCTTTGTTTGTGATCGCACTACATTCGTTTGATGAGAGACGGTGTTCTAAACTGTTTATAAAAGTACGGAGCTCTTGGTGTAATTGAGGAGATTGAGACAAGATTTCTCTTTGTTTTTCCGGTGATAAAGCAAAAATAATTTGCAAGTTTTGACTGGGATTCTCTACCGCTTTTCCAAGGCGTTCTTGTTTAATTTTATGGTCTCGAGTGACTATATTATAGGTAGCTTCTACAGTATACACATAATTCTCAATTGCAAGAGAGAGCACATCAAGATAATTTCGAGCGTGTACACGTGCCGGATTTTGTAGACCGCATATACTAAAACCTGCAAGAGGAGAAACAGAGTGCGGTGCCTGTTTAATCTGATTAGCAAACTGTCTGCCTAATTCTGGATTTTTAATAATCTCTTCTATCTGTTCGTTTAATACGTTTGCGTCACCATAAACAGTTTTTGCGTAAGCTCGGACTTGCTTTTGAGCTTTGAGAACGTAACTATCTAGCGCAACTGTTTTGGCACATTCACTTTTTGTGAGAGGCGCTAATGTTTCTTTTGGAATAAGCGTGTTTTCAAGCTCTTTGCTGTTGGGGGTGGTAAAGGTAATGATATCACCAGGTTTTAGTGTTTTTAATCGTTCTGGTGTGAGATCATCTTTGCTACCAATGATGTAAGTTCCTTGCACATCGAGTATAAAACCCTCTGAATAACAACCTTTATAAGTTCCTATATAGGTTTCTCCTGCCTTTGTTGCTATAACAAGGCGATCATCCACGTTGCGTCCCGTATTGTTTATGTGGTCCATAAATTCTTTTAAAAGACGTATTTTGGGGGGATTGGAGATATCCTCAAAAAGATCTTTCAACAGTTGTGTATTGCTATATTGCATTGCTTCGCTACAGGCAGCCATCATACGTTTTTGTGTGACAAGCGAAAAGTCAAGCTGATGTCCTGCAGCTTTGGCAAGATTTTCAAAAAAGACTTGTTCTGTGTGCTCATTGCCATCTATGAATGGGTGGATTTTGTGAAGAGAATAAAATAGACTCGTTGCTTCCTTGACAAATTCTTCGCGTGTTAAGCCTTGCAAATTGTCTTTTTCGGCAAGCGTTTGATCTAATTTTTGTAAGAGTTCAGGGATTTCTTCACCGGTTGCAAAATTATTGCCCCATTCCATTCTTTTCATTTCTGGCATGGCGGCAATGCTATCGTCTGTAAATGCGAAGGGGATATGGCGCAGATGTCCAGCCCATACAAAGGTATTTTTAAACAATTGTTGGTGGATATGGCATAGATAAGTTGAATTAAAATATTCTGGCAGGGGTTCTGCACGCAGATTGATCATGGCTTTTTGCCTATCATGTGAGCATTTTTCCAGAAAGCGTTTTAAATCTGTTTCTCCATATCTATTTTTGAGAATTTGGGTACCAAGATAGATATAATTATGGGGTGAGGGAATTCCTTTTGTTTTTTCTTTTGCTTTGGGCATTGTTACATTCCTTATAATGTTACATTGTCTATGAGAGTGTGTTAAACTTTTTGTTTGAAAATCCCCCACGCATATTGTTTTGAGATGTTGAGACTTGGGTGAGGAAAAAATCCCTCAAATTCGTAGGTGTTTTTGAGTGTATCAATCTTTATCTTGGCACTTTTTTCTTTTACTGAGAGAGAATGGTTCATTTGGGTTGTTTTCATGCATATTGTCTTTTAATTTTTTTGTAGAAAAATTTTCCTATAAAAGCGGTGCCTTCAAAAGTTTCCTGATAGGATTCTCAAGGCATAGATATGATTGGTATTTATTATTTGGAGATGAGGAGAGTGCTTTATAAAGAAAATTGGCATTGGTAAGCACAGGCATAATACCATCATTTAAAGACTTTTCCCCATATTTTTCTTGTTGTATCAAGCGGGAATTCCTTCTTTATAGGCTTTTATGAGATAGAATCTCTGCTTTTATCCTTTGATGTTTTTGTTTTGATGCATGGCCTCCATTAGAGGGTGTTTTTTAGTTTTTCTTTTGTGGAGCAAAGCGGTTTTTTGCAGCTGCGGCTAACATTTCTTTTCTTCTGAAATAGATGGCGCGTCCACATCGCAAAGGGGGTTGTCCTTGCATCAGAATAATTTGTTCATCTTGACGCATTTCTTGAATAACCTCATGGGGTAAAATCAGGGCTCTTTGTTGGTAGTTGACGTTGTATGAACTCTTTCCTAAAGATAAGCCTCTTGATTTGTTCGTTCCGGTTACTTCAACGGTCATTTGACCACAGCGTTCTGAAATGTCTTTGGCAGTTTGGAGATCTTTAATGGCAGCATAGCTGACAAAGGAACAACTTTCAAACCATGAACGTGCTCCTGCTTCTCCAAAGTGGTTGACCAACTGACCAGAGGATTGATAGAAGAGCATCAAGGATGTACCGTATTTACGTCCACGGTCGCGGGCTTCTTCTAAAATATTCATATAGCCTAAAAGATCAACTTCATCTAAGACAAATAAAACACGCTTTTTATAGTTACCGTCTGCTGTAACCATGGCATTGAGAAAGGCGCCAATAATCACACGTCCAATAGCAGGATAACTGTTTAAAATGCTTGCGGGGAGATTGAGAAAAACATCTGTATTGCCATTGGTAATATCTGAGGAAAAAAAATCATCTCCGCAGACAAGATCTGCATAATTGGATAAAGAAAGCCATTGGGTGTCTTTTGAGGCGGTGGTATAAACCCCTGAAAAGGTTTGCTCTGCCATTTCTGTAAAAATACCAACCATTTCACGAATAAAAGGAGAAGGTGTTGTTTCTTGAATCATGCGTAATTGATTAACAACAGCTGTTTCTGATTGAGAGAGAATGCCACGCAATGTTTTTAAATTGCGCTCGCTGTCTTCATATTCATCAGAAAATACAACATGAGCAAGAAGAGCTGTTAATAGATTATGGGCTTGTGTTGAGAAATATTCCGCTGAAGAATTGTCTGATTTTTTATCTGTAAGAAGCAACTTTGAAAAGCTTACAATATTCGCTTCGCGTTGTGTGCGTGGTACGCTGTCGTCTAAAAGCCAATCGATGACATTAAAGTTTTTTGTTAACAATGAGTTAGGATCGAGAACAATGACATTTCTATTTCCCATTTTTTGACGCGCAAATTTGACCATTGGGGCAACTTCTGTTGAAGGATCAAGACAAATAATAGACCCTGGATAGGTTAAACACGTAGGAACTACTGTACTTGTTGTTTTATAGCCACCAGAACCAGCAAAAAAGATCATATGAGTTGAACCAAAATCAAGATTAAAGGTTAGCAAAGGGGCTGTTCCACCCTTTCCCCATGTTGTTTTATTGCCAGGTGCAAAGGGAATGTTGCACACATTATCTTGATCGACACGGTATCTTTCACCCACAACAATTTGCCCATTGGCAGGAAAGATTTTTGCTGCCTCTCTTAAATTCATCCAAGCGGCCTCACCAAAAATACCTTTTTTTGCACGCTTGACCTTACTTTTAGGGGGAAGGGTTGTTACGAATTGAATGATGGAAAAAAAAACACCAATGATGATGCCAAAAACAACCATGGGGTCCATGAATTGAAGAGCATAGCCCCATGTTATTCCTTGTTGGCCAACATAGGGACTTAAACGTTTTATTTCACCACCAATATAGTAAAGAGCGGTTGTTCCCAAAAAGACAACGGAGACAAAAGTGATCATTTTACGCAGGTGCAGTTTTTGCGAGAGACTATACAACAATGAAACAGCAGCCGTTAGTGCTAAGACTAATAAAGGCTCAGAACGAAGTGTCCAATAAATTTGATCGCTTTTTAGTCCATTTGTTATAAACAATAAAAAATGAGGGACAAGGAATATCGTTAAAGCACCTAAAGCGATCGGTGTTAAAATGAGTACCATTTGTGTTTTGGTATATTTCATTGTATTTTACTTTCAATTCTGTCAGAATATGTTGCGAAATGCTCTTTTCTAGGTGTGTGATATGAACTCTCATCTCTTTTTGCAAAGGTGCAGATAACGCCAAACAGTTTTCGCTTATGAGCCTTTCTCATTAAGGAGGAAGGTTTTGTCTATTCTTAGCAGGCCATAGCGAATGCTTTGGAACGGTGCATTGTGCATACTTGTGCTTGCTGGTGTACTTCTTTGGTTTGCTTAATAATTTCTGTAATTTGCCTAGCTTTACTTTCTGATACACCAATGCTTTGAGCTAGTGTTTCATACTCATTATTTTGGACTGCTTTATGTTCATTTGGTGAGAGACGGGTGTTGATCTTTTTTACAAAGTTGCTGAGCTCTTTTTGACATAAAGGATTTTTTGCTAAAGCTTCTTGTTGTAATTCTTTTGGCAAGGCGAAGAGGTCTTGCAAGCTTTGACTTGGCATTTCTATTGTTTTTGCAAGGCGACTTTGTTCTGTTGCATGTTCTTGCGTAATTTCCTTTTCAGCATATTTTACAGCATGCGTGAAATTTGCAACGGCAGTACAGAGCATCTCAAGATGATTTTTAGCGTTTGCACGTGCCTGATTTTGTAGTCCACATAAACTGAAACCGGCAAGATGAGAAATAGAGTGCGGTGCTCTTTCAATCTGGTTGGCGAGCGGTTGGCCTAAGTTTGGATTTTTGATGATTTCTATCATCTGTTTGTCTAATGTTTTTGTACTACCATAAACAATTTTTGACAATAGCTGGACCTGTTTTAGGCTTGCGTGGACACAAGAATCTTCTGCAACCATTTGGGCCGTTTCATTTTTTGTCAAAGGGGCTAATCTCTCTTCTGGAATGAGAATGCTTTCAAGCTCTTTTGTTTTGGGAACGGTAAAGGTAAATCTATCACCGGGTTTTAATGTTTTGAGTTGTTCTGGTGTGAGTTGTTCTTTATTGCCGATGATGTAAGCGCCTTTTACATTGAAAGCAAAGCTATCATAACCAGCACCCCTATAGGTGCCCGTGTAAGTTTCACCTTCTTTTGCAACCATAACAGGACGATCATTAACATTGCGCCCAAGTTCTTTCATGTTGCTCATGAATTCCTTTAAAAGAAGTATTTTATTGGGATTAGAGATATCTTCAAACAGATGTTGCATTGGTTCTAGATCACCATTTTCTGCTACAGCAACACTGGCGAGCATCATGCGTTCTTTTGTAACAAGTGAAAAGTCAAGCTGATGCCCTGCTGCTTGAGCAAGCTTTTCAAAAAAGACCTGTTGTGTGCGTCCATTTCCTCCTCTAAAAGGATGGAGTTGGTGAAGGAAGTTAAATAAGCTTATTGCTTCAGAGTTAAATTTCTCACGCGTTAAGCCTTGCAAATTATCTTTTTCGGCAAGCGTTTGATCTAATTTTTGTAAACCGTCTTGGATTTCATCACCGAGTGCAAAAGGATTTTCCCATCCTGTTCTTTTCATTTCGGGCATAGCGGCTATGGTGTCATCTTCAAATGTAAAGGGGAGATGGCGCAGATATCCAGCCCATTCAAAGGTATTTTTAAATAAGTGGTGATGAATAGAGCATAGATAGGAGCTATCCAACTTTTCTGGTAAGGGGGCTTCACGCAGATTAACCATTGCTTCTGCTGTATCATGTGAGCATTTCTCCAGAAAGGATTTTAAGTCTTTTATTCCATATTTATTTTTGAGTGTTGTGGTGTTTGGGTAGACATAATGATGGGGAGAAACTGTCTGTATATTTTTTGTCTTTGCTTTTGCTTTTGGCATTGTAGCTTCCTTATAATTTTACGTTGTCCATAAGAGTGTTAAATTCCTCGAGTGAAATATTCCCCTTTGCGTATTCTTCTAAAATTTTGAGTGTTGTAGGATGAAGCGCTATTCCCTCTATCGCATGGGTGCTGATGGCTGCTTCAACGGCTTCACGGCGTTTTTTTAATTCTTCTTCTGTCATCGATAAAAGATTTTCTCTATTTTCTGTTTCGTTGGTTTTCATGCATTTTTTCTCTTATTTGCAATCGTTGCTTTAAAAGAGCCTTTGGCAGCCGGTGTGATCTTCTTTTAGTCACCTCCAAAGATGTTTCGTTGTTTGAAGGGATCGTAATAAATTTCTGTGACCTTAAATTTTCCTTCAATCCGTTTGCATTGGATGATGATATCAATCATTGAAATCAACAGGCCTCGAATATCATCACGCTCTAAATCACCACCGCCTTCACTTTCTTTGACCAAAAGGGTCATCTGCTCAAAGGCTGCAAGTGCTGTTGATGCGTGAACCGTCGTAATGGAACCTGGATGGCCTGAATTGACATTGCGGATATAATAAAAGGCTGTACCATCTCGAAGTTCTTGCAAAAGAATACGATCAGGACGCATCCGTAAAGATGATTCAAGTAACTCTTTGGGGCCAACGGAGGCTAAGCCTTGTCCATCTTTTGAATAGAACATTGAGACATGGTTAGGGTGTGGTATCACCAATTCTTGTGTGTCTTCAATGGTGATAATACGCTCTTCTTGAGGGATTTTGGCGATTAATGCTTTTGATAATGTTGTTTTACCCGAACCGGTTTTTCCCGCAATTAAAATATTTTTCTGGCATTCTACAGCTTGATTTAAAAAAGAGACAAAGTCTTTATTACAGTAGGCACTGGCTAATTTATGCTCGATGATTTTGAGTTCGTTAAAACGAGAATGATAGTCATTCAAGGGTGTGAAAGAGACCTGTTCACAGAGCGAGAAGAGGCCTTTCTTGGCGAGCTCTTCGAGAGAAAAACTCTGCGATGACGGTTTGCGAATTGTCATACTAATCGTGTCTTTTTCGACAGCGGGTGGAATGACAATTTGAATACGCTCATTGCCTGGTAGCGTTGCAGATAATATTGGGTTTTTATCCGATATGTTTTGCTTGGAATAGGATGCTACAACTTTCGCAATCCCCATAAGCTCATTAAAAGAGAGCCCCGGTGCTTCTATTGTTTTCCATCCATCAAATCCTTCAGTCATGACTTGATAGGGACGATTGATAACAATTTCAAAGAGTCTCTCATCTTTCAAAAAAGCACTGATGGGTTCAAGTTTTGTGAGAACAATCGCAACGGTTTCATCGCTCATGGTATGTAAGTTTGAGTTCATTCTAAAGTTACCGCCGAATTTTTGTAAAAGTTTCTTGAAACAGCTCGATTGATAATCTGTTTTTTGTTTTCGATGACTTTCAATTTATAAACGCTGGAAAAATCTAAATCGCGGGCAACAAAGATATTCACCATTTCCCCTTGGTTTTTGGATAATGTTGGAGGAATATTAGCGTAATTTTCTACGAGAATGTTTGCGATGTTTTGTCCTGAAGAGATTGTTTCAGTTTCTTCTTTTTCCTGTTTTTTTGATAAACGTTTATTGGCATAGTGTGTTGCATCTTTTATTAGTGAGACAAGAAGCGCAGACCCAATCCTCTCAAGCCAATGGTTATCAATATCTCCATCCATACCAGAACGCCCTAAAGCATCCGTTGCCGGTGAAGCTAAGGATATAATGATACCATTGGGGGTTTTGGCTCTATTCCATAGTACAAAGAGACGTGTTTGGCCTTTTTTCAATCCGGCGCGATATTCACCAACAATTTGGGTGCCTTTATCAAGAAGCACAACACGACCATTGTCTGATAAGATATCTCTGGAGATGATACAACTGGCAAAACCTTGTTGATCACTGTTGATGGCTGTTTCTAAAATACAAGGAATAGAAGTTCCCATCGCGATGATGTAGTTTCGATTACCAAGGGTTGAAGCACGAATACCTTCAAGCACTGTGGGTTTGAGAAGATGATTAAAACGTTGTGTTGTTTCATCAGGTTTACTTTCAAGTTGGTGAGGCAAAGCACCATTATTTGTTTGTGCATCTATTTTGCCTTGTTGTGTACTTGCATAAGCTAATACAGGAGCACGTTGTGCTGCCTCCAGCAGTGAGTCATCAGAATTTAATTGATTGATGTTTGGTGTTGGTAGCTCGACTTTTGGTAATAGAGCGTTATTTCGTTGAGGCTGTTCAAAGGGGGGAGGGGTAGGCTTTGCAGGACGAAAAAGCTCTGTTTGTTTTATAATTTTTCCTTCTTTTGAAGATTCAATTGGTTGCTTTTTGTCTGTAACAAGTGTTGAATAGGCTAAATAAAGACAGACACTGAAAAGAATAATAAGAGCAATAGCTTTCCCCACATTGTTCTGTTGACTTTTCCCTTGAGCATTTTTTATTGTATCGCGATCATTAATGCTTTTTTCATCCACGGTGTTATTCATGGCTGCTTCCTAGGTTCACTTTACGTTGTACAGATGGTGATGTCGTACCTGTTTCAGGATTAATTCCTTTTGGTACGAACCTTTTGTTAAAGATGCACAATACTTCATTCCCACGTCGTAGCGTGAATTGTGCAGCTGTTGCATGAACAATAACCTTGTTGCCTTTAATCGATTTGGGAATAAGCGCTTCTTGCCCATCAGGCGATACAATGTAAATGGCAGGGATTTCAATGTTGCCTAAAAAGGTAAAGGTTGTTGTTTTCCCATTATCATAGACAGAAGCAGGTTCAATAAGAGATGAGCCTTGAGCTTCATAAGCCCAATTGCGTGGTCCAAAATCTTCATGGATATTTAAAATATCATTGACAAAGTTTTCTTCACGTTGTTTTTCTTTTTCTGCTTCGGCTAATTTCTTACGTAAGGCTTCATCTTCTGGATAACGAAACTTTACCAAGAAATACGTCTCATTGCCGGCTGAAACATCGCCTTCACGGACTTGTAGCTCGAATTGATAAGAGCGTTGTGTTCCATCTTGGCGGCTTGTGACAATTTGTAAATTTGTCACAGGCTGGACTTCACGTGGTTTGAGAAAAACAAAGTGTCCAGCCGGTGCAACTTGCCAAGCAACCGAATTTCCAATTCCTACATAGGTTACTTCTTCATCAACGGCAAATTCTAGTTGAACCGAAGAGCGAATGGAGCCAATGATTTGTACGACGTTGTAGGGGTCATAATTGACAAATCTGATGCGGTTATCTTTACGTGCACTGACAGGCGCTGTTTCCGCAAGTGAGAGAGCTGTGTGAAAGCTGACAGTGATCGTAAAAATTAAAGAGATTGTTTGTAAAAGTCTGATCATTTTATCACCTCTGGATCAGATCTATATTCCGATACTTGAAAACCAAGAGGGTTGATAAGACGATCAGACGTTGAAATGTGTGCGTTCACGTAGGAAAAATTTAAGATTGAAATCCAATGGGAAATATTTTCTTTTTCATTCAAGTCTCTGATCGTTTTATAGTAACGAACTTGGATAAGATCTTTACTTATAAAAGAGATTGATTTGATTGTGATCGTAGCAATCATGTTATGATAAATATTTTGCGGACTTTCTGGATTATTGCCCGCGTACCATTTTGCAAAACGGTTTTGTTCTTTTGGAGAAGATAAAAGAGAGACTAAGCGAAAATTGTTTTCTGCTTCTGATGCTTGAAAACCTTCACGAGCGCGAACATATTGGCTGGCAAAATAACGCGTTATCGCTTCATCATAGTCGTTAGGGGATTCTTTTAGGGCGCTTATAGTATCAATAATGCCTGTTGAGTTATCAACGCGGATAACAAAAGGCTCTACCGTTTTCAAAGGTGTCAAAGCTGCGACAGCTAAAGCCAGCGCAATTGTCATCAATCCAAAAAGCACTGTTAAAGCCATGGAGATTTTCATCCGCACGCGCATGCTATGCATGCGATCAATGTCAAATGAGCGCGCTTCTTTTATATATTCTTCAAGGGCATCACTTTTCACGCATAACCTCCACAGTTTTATCAGATCGTGCTTCATGAATAACCGGCTTTAATAAAGCTGAATTGGCTGTTACTTTTTCACTTTCCAAAGTATTGAGAATGATGGGAGTGGTAACAGGCTTTACGCTCTTTTCTGGGTAGACAATGTTTTTATTGTCCCAATTCCACTTATCTTTATTTAAAGCGCGTGTATGTTTGCCATTACAGCGTGGTGGTTTTTTAGGGCCACTCAAAGAGGCACAACCAGTAAGAGCGATTGTTAGGACCATAACAAAAGTTATTTTTCGTTTCATTTTTTGAACTCACAAATATCTTGGAATACAATGCATGAGAGCCTTTGTTCTGAACATTTTTACAAGTTTATGTGATGCAAGATTTTGATTGGTTTTGTTGTTAGACCCAAGATGTTAGATCTTATCTGGAACAGGATCATGGCGTGTGCGCCAAAGGGCGCACACAAGGCAAAAACAAAAATGCTTATTCTTTTAAAGAGGTGCTTTATCTTAAAATCGACCACGACCGCCTCCAGATTTACCTGCTTTTGCTGCCGCCCCTGCCGCACTTCTAACAGCGTTACCGGCAGCTCCTGAGATTTGTGAAGTGGCACTTTTTACTGCATTGCCACTCGCTCTTGCACCATTGGAAAGCATTGTAAAAATCTGTCCTCCTGAAGAGACACCAGCGTTAAAGTATGGTCCGCCAGAGGCCAGCGCTGTTGCAATACCAGGAAGCGCACGGAAGATAATAACTCCTATAATCGAAATGACGATGACAGGGGGAAAAAGAACATAAATTGATTCATATGAAACTTTGAGAACCTGTAGGATAACTTGACATATAATGGTTCCAAGCATGATTACGAGAACTTGTAAAATGGTAAAATTGATCAAAGTTGTAATCCATGCATCGGAGTATTTTCGCGTTGCATTGAACAAATACAAACTAATAAATAGAGGACCAAGACCTATAATCATGACGAGTGCAACTTGTGCAAACATTTGCACAATAAAACCACCTATACAAAAAAGAATAACCGCGAGAAGCATGATAGAACCAAGAAGACCCACAATGATCTTTTCAAAAAACCAAGCATTGTATAAGACTTCTTGATAACGTGAACTTGCCTTTAACAAAATATAATCAAAAACATTGGAGCTTGCAGGATTACTGTTAAGCGCATTCCCAATAGCATTGGATAAATCATTGAAGAAAATATCCTTGACATAAGTATTAAATGTATCCGCATTTGTTGCCATTGTTGTAACAACAACGATTTTAACAACATTATTGAGAAGACTATGCATGGAAAGCGCAACGCGACCTGTCATAACATTATAGCCATAAAGAAAGATAAAAATGATTGCAGCGAGATTTAAGGGCGCTGAAATAGCAGAAGATAGCCCACTCACCGTTGTGTCCATCACATTATCAAGGGGGTTTAAAATATACCCAGAAACGCTTTCAAAGGGAGAAAAACTAAAGTCTGACATTTGTACTCGTACTTTCAAGTTTTTCTTTTAATTGCTTTTCTTTTTCTTTTAATTGTGCCTCAAGATATTTATGCTTTTTTTGTTCCTTTTCTTCACGTAATTCATCTTTTGTCTTCGTATCTCTTGCTTGAATCATATCAAGAGACTGAAGTTTTAAAGAACTTACTTGAAGACCTGCTTGAAGAAGAGAAAGCTTTACTTGAAGATCTTGCCGAAGAGCTTGCAATTCTTCAGGTTTTATGTCTTTTTGTGATTTAAGTTGTTCAAGCTGATTATTTATTTCTTTGATTTTATTTGCAGTTTCAGTTGCGCTTTTATAAATGTTTTCAGCTGTTTCAGATTTTGCAGTATTTAATTTTTGTGTGTTCTCGAGTGCTTGTTTATAATATTCATCTACATCGGGTGTTGTTTGCGCTATTGCATGAGAAATAAAAGAAAAAGATAACAGTGTAACTAAGCCATATTTTTTCATTGATTTTTTCTCCTTTGATAAAATATGGGCAGCCATTTGTCAGGGGCAGCTCCATATTCGTTGATAATTTCATTCATGAGTTCAATGTTTTTTGTTGTGCCGCTTAAAACGGCGATCTCATCATTCATTCCACGTAAGTTAAGTTCTGCAACGACGGAACTTTGTCCTTGTTTGATGAGAAAACGACGGGATTCTCTGCTTAACTCTGACTGTATCAGTTCAAATTCACGCTCAGTAAGTTTGAAAGCTTCGACATAATCATTGTAATTTGCTTTTTGATTTGGAAAAAATATTTGGGTGGGGCATTGCTCAATGATTGTGTGCGCGATTGTTGAGTTCAAAGCATCTTTAGGGCTTTGTGTTGCAAAGAGCATCATGCCATTTTGTTTACGAATTGTTTTTAGCCGATCTTGCGCAAAAGCTTTAAATGAATCATCTTCTAAAGCTTTCCAGAATTCATCAACGACGATAATGATGCGCCGCCCATCAATCAGATCAAGAATGCGGTGAAAGAGATACATCATTAAGGGGCGCCGAATTTCTTCATTATCTAAGAAATCGGTCATGTCATAGCCAATGAACTGCGCATTTAAATTGAGATCATCTTGGTCATTATCAAAAACCCATCCTAAATCATTGCCTCTAATCCAGCGTTGCAGCCGTATGGCAATTCCTTCTTTGGATGTGTTGTCAAAAAACAGTTGAAGGGCACCAAGAGAGCGCTGGGTTGGGGGTAAGTTTTCCAAGGAATCAATGGCTTTGGCGATATCTTGTCGCTCTTCTTCTGTTACGATTTGCCCTTCAGCGGTCACCAGCTTTAAGATCCAATTACGAAGAAAGATTTTATTTTTTTCGGTGTATTCCATGCCCTTTAAGGGAGCAATACCCGTGGGCTGCCCATTTTTTAAAGGTTTGTATTTCCCTCCTCCAGCCCGTACAAAAATCTCTGCTCCTTGATCTTTATCAAAAAAAACCATAGTTGGATTGTGTTTTTGTAATTGTGCAAGAAGAAAATTAACAATCACTGTTTTACCAGATCCTGATGGACCACAAACAAATGTGTTTCCAAGATCGCCATAATGAAAATTAAAATAGTAAGGTGAACCAGCCTGTGTTTTTAGCAATGCGACAGCAGCTCCCCAAACATTATCGTTCAGTTTGCCAACAGGGAAAGAATGGAAGGGCGATAAAGCGGCAAAATTTCTGCTGGTAATGGCGCCTGAACGCGCACGATAGCTAAAGTTTCCAGGAAGCTGTGCCCACCATGCTGCTTCCAATCCTAAATCTTCTCTGGCAATCACGGCTCCCCCATTGGTTAAATGGGAACGTGCTTTTGATAAGTTTTCAGACAATATTTTGGGATGATCAGCAAAAACAGCTAAAGAAATGTGGTGTTCTCCCAAAACAAAACGGTTTGATTCTAAATCATCTAGCGCTTCATCCAGTGCATCGATTTGTGAGCTGGCACGGTCAGCTGCATTGATCATTTGATTTTGTTTGCGGCTCATAATCGCACTGGCGGCTGCCTTACTTTTAAAAACAAAGGATTGTGTTAAGATGAATTCAAATGGCACCGTAAGCAGACCATCAGTCATACCTGGGCGTGTTTTAGAAGGATACTCTTTCCATCCAAACATGCCCACAAAGCGTTCATTGCTTTCATGGCGAATTTCGATAATTTCTTTCCCAAAAATAACACGATCCGAGTAAATTGTTGAAGCAATAGTTCCAAATGTGAGAGGAATACGCTCACGTCTTCCCCCCACTAGCTGGTGGAGAAATTCACTTTGTTCGGCAAATAAAAGTCCTTCATGTTCATAGATTGATAGTAGACGGACTTCATACTCTTCCAAACCTTGCATAAGATCTTGACTTAACTCTTCGAGTTTACGAATAGCTTCCTCATCGGGCTCAGATTGTGTTTTCTTCGCTTTGCTCAAGCGCTGAAAAAATGAAACCAGCTTTTCTGTTTTATCCGCGGCCGGATTCCAAAGCAGTGAAATAAATAGATCATTTCTATACAGTTCTTGCGAAACCATTTTCTTTTTATATTTTTCATCTAATGTTGTTGCAAAAGATGAAAGAAAATGACCCTCTGGGTATATCGTTTCACGGCGGCGGATGATGTGAGAATATAAAGCAAGCCGCTCATCTGCGATATTTTTTAAAAGGGTATTTAATTGGTTGTGTAAAGAATTTAATTGATCAATATCCGCAGTGTCAAAATTTATACCCTCAACAGCCATCACAACCATTAAACAGCGTGAATTTAAAGCAACGACATGTTGGTTGATGTAGCGTATATAGGGAATATATTCTTCAGGCAAAGTTTCCCGTTTCATTATTGACTTCTGTTTCACCAGTTTCGTTCCTTCAGCTTAGTTCCTTATAAGTGCGGATAAGGCGTAAAGGGGAGGTTGAACCTCCTCCCCATCGGTTGAGGTTTTTTTGTTTTCCTCGGGTATTGAGCCATGCAAATAATACGCGAAATTGGTTGTGATCGTACTTTGTCACTTCTCGCAAAATAAAGTGCATCCCAATCCCAAGACCAAACATGGTAAAATCACTGGTCAAAATGAAAAGAATGGATGTTGCCATGACATTGAGCGCCATCGCTTCCATTGTAACACCAGCAAACATGGCTGGGCGCGTACAGGCAAGGAAAAGAGTATCTTCGTTCATTTATGTTGTGCCCGCTAATTTACCGACAAGAGCAGGGGCACCAAAAACAATAGCAATCCCCAGAACACAGTAAGCTGCTTTGCGTAAATCAATAAAGCCATACATCCAGCCAATCCCCACAGCAGCAACACATATAATAGCAATAAGCTTTGCCGTTGGACCCGTCATCATTGTGACAATGTTGCCTAAAACACCATCAAGATTTCCCAGACCACCTCCACCAGTAGTAGAAGAAGCAGCATAAGAAAAATCAGATACAAAAACTGCCGTAAAAAGCAGCATGGTCACGATAAAAATGATGTTTTGGAATCTATTATCTGTCATTTTACCTCTCTTTAACAAATAATATTTGTTCATATGTCGACATTCCATTGCCTCTAACAAACTGGAAAGTGCTGTCATTTGATGACAGTTTAATTCTTCTCGTTTGTTTGTTTTAAAAGCCTTGATCGTGGATCTGTTCACTCTCAAGCTCTTCTTCGTAAAGAGACAGAAGTCTTTTCAAATTGAGATTGTGTTACATGAAAATGGCAATTTTAAGTTGTGTATATTGGTAAAAATAACAATATTAAAATAATGAAAGAAAGAATATCATTCTTTACAAAATGTAGTTAATCTGCAACACTTATATTTGGATTTTTTCTTTAAAAACAAGGGGATTGCTGATCAATAATCTGACATGATAGGAAAAAAACGAATTTTTTGAGCGAGCGTGTTAAGAGATGCTATTTAAATTGATTGTTATTATTTACATTATGGGGGCCACAGTGTGGGGATTAAGCCAATATAAAGATAAAATGGATTTCAGCATTCTTAAAACATTTGAGATGCAAGATATCCAAGATATTGTCGATCTCTATCGAGAAGAAAAAAAGTTAGGTAAATCTATCACCAAACAGCAATTAGAAAAAAATGAAACAGCTCTCGATTTGCAGAAGAGTGTTTCATTAAATGATGTTGCAAATAATGCTGTTGTTTTTCATGGTAAGGCTTCTGTTACAAGTGGGGTTACATTTAAATTACTGACGCCTGCTGCACAATCTTGGCGCTCACATATCTCCCGTGATATTCATCTTTATGGTGTGGATACATGTGCACCCCGTCAAAAAGTAAGATTAAATGATCAAGAATGGCCCTGTGGTGCGGTTACAACGGCTTGGCTTGTCACCAAAACACTTGGACAGGATTTATCCTGTAAACAGGCTTTGATGCACAATGGTGTTTATTATGCGCAATGTTTTGTTCAAGGGGTTGATTTAGCTGAGGAAGGTCTTAAAGAAGGTATGTTGGTACTCTCAAAAGAGGGGAAAAATCCTATTCCAGCCCAGTATCATCATGCGGAAGAAAAAGCACGTGGCAACAAGATTGGTCTTTGGTCGAGTGATTTCACTGAACCTTTAAAATGGCGGCGAGATAATGGATCCTATAACCCCTTTGCTAGTCCATGATTGGTTTTAACGAACATATTTACTTAAATTTTTATAGAGAAAACTTTATCAATAAAATTGTACCAAATCGTAGAGCAAATTTGAATAAACGGTGAGATTATTTTCGTTTAGGAAGTAAATGGATGGTACTTCCCTTTTCAAGGGAGGGTTGCTTTCAAAATCGCTTCTCTATTTTTACTTATGTGTTTTATAAAAGCGGGAAAATGTCATTGTTGGTGGCAAAGCATTTTTGAGTATTTTTGTTTGAAGGAGAAAGTGAGGCGATAAAAAACGCTCAAGAAACGGATTTCTAAAGCGGTGTTGATAAAAGTAAAAAATAAACAGACCCCAAAATGGTGTAACGTTTGATATAACGGATAAAATCTTTCACAATGCCTTAAAAGAATTCATAGCAAAAGTTTTTTCATCAGAATTTTTGTCTTCAGGATTGGATCACGTTTTTTACGTCTTTAAAAGTGATCAATCTGTTGCATTCCTTGAAAAGCTTTCATAATTATCTGCTTTTAAATTCAGACTTCCAAATGATGGATGGATTTCAAATAGACTCTACACGAAGAAATCTTCGTAAAATGATTTGCATTGCTGATTGTTTTCTATATATCACAAAACGTTTCTATTTAGTCCTCGATGGAGGAACAATAATCAACATACAAATAGGTAAAAAGAGCTCATACTTTTTTGTTATGGCTGCATAGTCCATTGATCGTGAGACTTAAGTATTATAATGCTCATAGGCTTTCTATAGGGTTAGGGGCGATGCCTATTGCAATGTAACTATTTGAAATCAGTTGGACGAAAGCATTAATGCGTCTTCTGATTTCATCATTTGTATTCAGTTTGGGCTCTTTCCTTTCTCATTGTATTTTATGACAAACTCATACGATGGCTATTGTGAGCTCTTCTTGCGTTATTTTACTCAGAGTATTCACTTTGAAAGCAAGCAAGTGATAGTGAGGCTGTATTCTCATACAGTGTGAAAATTCAACCCTCATTTGGGGGGATGATATTAACAGATAAGGTATTTAAAGAGGGATAAAATGAAAAAAAATTATTTTATTATGCATTCGTTGTGGGGTGTGAAAAACCTATAGCGTAGAAGATTTTAAAAAAGATGCAAAATTAAGAGAAGAATGGGGAACGAAGTGTTCTCTTTCAGGACAAGCTGTTAAGGAATCTAAAAACTGTCAAAATGTTTTACAAGCAGATACTGAAATGTTTTTCTCGCCAAAGCTTGATGTTACAGACCGTGGTCATGCATCTCAACAGTAAAGTGTGATATAAAAATTCTAAAATAAAGAAGTTACGGCTCAACGAATGCTCGCTTCTTCAATTGTTATAGCGGAATTTTTTTATCATTTTTTATCTTTCAGATGAGCTCCCCAAATCATATTCGCAATCCTATTGTTTGTTTCAACTTTATCAGATTGAGGATTATGATCATGAGAGAACTGGATAGTATTGTCTTATAGAAATATTTCTCAAGGTATCCAAGCCTATTTTGCGACGCTGTTCGTAAAGGGTATAACGGTAAAGCCATTGAGCACCATCGTTACGCTTCATAACGGAGTAAGGCCGGGCCCGGCACCATCACATAGTTTGCCAGCTCGTGGGTGTTGTTTACAGCCCTTGGTACTTGAGACGGTTCGTTTGAGGCATTTTTAATTCTTACTTAATAGTTTTTATCCATACGCCTCTTCCCACTTGTAACCTGCAAGAGATATAGTTTTGGTTGATTCAACATGGAACAAGTCTGAAATGAAAGAATCTTACGATATTCTGGATTCTCATTCAACATGTAAAACAATAAATTGTCTTTGTAAATCAATGTGTCGCCTTATGATAGAGTTGCTGTAGCATTGAGATTTTAGAGGAAAAATATGCCTTTAAGACTTTATAACAGATACTAAGTCTTTAATAGCAGGTATTTTAAATGTACATCATTTAAAATAAATAGAGCGTCCATAGCGAAAAGGGGGACACTCTTTAAATACAGATAAATACTTATTCTGTTGTGCTGTAAAACGCTATTGTTTGCGGGTGTGGTGATATAAGACATAAAACTTTATACATGGGGTGTTTTGATAAGAGAGTGTGATGAATATTCAAGGGAGGGCTTGTTTATATAATTTTGTGAAAGGAACCATATGAAATGGGAAGCTGAGAAGGAGCTATTTTTGAAAAGGCGGATCGTTTATCAACCGGTTTGAGGAGGGGGGGCATCCTTTTGGGGTGTGGGGAGAAAGACAAGAATAGGGTGTGTAGCACTTTATAGCTATGCTTTTAAAGCGTTTTAATTTTGATCACAAATTAAGTTTAAAATCGCTTTCTGCTTGACAGATGTGAGGACTCTAAAACTTTTTAAAAGCAAATATTCCTCTTTGCTCGAGGCGAATGGTACGGGGTGTTGTCTTTTTTGATGATATCAGTGTAAAAAAAGGCAAGTGGAACATTCAAAATATCGGAAATTTCCTTTAAACGCCCTGCGCTCACGCGATTTAAGCCTTTTTCATACTTTTGGATTTGTTGGAAAGTGACACCTAAATGATGCCCTAATGTTTTTTGAGACATTTTTAGCACTTTTCGCCTAAAGCGAATTTTTTTGCCTACAAAAAGATCAACATTAAGATTTTGAGCTTGCATTTTCCCCCTCAGGTGCGAGCGCCCTCGCATTGGTATTCCGGGAGCTTGAAAACACTGAACCCTAGTCAGCATTTTGCTTTTAGTGCTTGGAGCACCTGGACATAGCAAAATCTCCCGGAATTCCGGGATACCCACATAGTGGGTTTATTTTTACGCTAGGGTTTCGGATTTTCAAGACCCCTTTTGATCGTTGCGTATGCGATCAAAACATTTTTCGATTCATAAAGTAATTTTAGGAGATTGGCAATAAAAATAGTTTTTCTTGAGACGGATAGATTTTTTTAAATAGGAGGTTGTTTGCCTTTCAAAGTTTTAAGGTTTGCTTACTCAACTCATGACATCAGATATGCATTTTACGAAGGTAAAACTTGGTTTTTAAGCTCAAAGGCACCGCTTACGGTATTGCTCTTAACCAATAACCAAAATGGCTTGTTTTGATGCGTCTGAGATATCATGATGATAGGGGAAAGCTTTTATGAGTAAAGAGCCCTCATGCAAAATAAACTCAAAACATTATAGATCTGATTGTTGTACATTTACATGTTTGTTTTAGAAGATATTTCTCAATGTTAGCGCCTATTTTACAATGGTGCTTCGTAAAGTATGTAGCGTAAAAGCCTCTATGAATGGGATAAAAGCTATATTGCTATCTTTACTGAAAAAAAGATGCTCGGACGGTACATACTCTCTGCCAGTTCAAAATATTACGACAGTTTTTGCCTTGAAAGGGAGCATAAGAGCTATTTTTTCTTTCTTCACGTGTTTTTATCTGTACGCTCTCTGCTTATAATGTGTAAGCGAAAAGGTTTTGATTGATTCAATATAAACAAATTTGAAATGAGAAAATATATTGGGCTTTCTCATGATGCATGTTTTTAAGAGGGGGATACGTTTATTTTCTCAGTGAAGAATTTGAGTATTTTAGATAAAAAACTCTATCAACGTCGTTGTTGTTAGAATTAAAATTTTTATGAGAAAAATGAGCATTGGGGAATGATAAGCTTTTGCTATCAAGCATTTTAGAATTTTGCACAACTTAATGATAACTTAGTTATTTTATCATTTCTTATGATCTCTATAGACGATAAAAAGTTGGGATATGGTTTGAGAAAGCAGATGACACAAGTATTATCTTTCGGTAAGTAGTTTTGAAGTAAAAGACAGCTTTAAATGACAAATAGAGATAGGTGCTCCATGAATGAACTTACCCATATTGAGACTATTATAGCGCATTATGATGCTGTTTTTTGTGATGTGTGGGGTGTTGTGCATAACGGTGTACATGCATTTGAACCAGCGTTGAAGGCGTTGTATAAAATCCGACAAATGGGAAAAACTGTCATTTTATTAACTAATTCTCCTCGGCTACGGGAAGATGTTGCTGCTCAATTACAAAGCATGAATGTTCATAGCGACTATTATGATGCCATTATCACTTCAGGGGATGTAACGCGCGATCTCATTCAGACTGCTCCACGTAAAGTTTTTTTCATTGGTTCACAACGTGATTTGGTGCTGTTTGAAGGGTTAGAGTGTGAATTTGTTGAAGAATGGGAGGCTTCTGTTGTCGTCTGTAGCGGTTTTCTTGAAGATTTTGACGAAGAACCCTCTGCTTATGAGGAGATGTTTCGTCGCATGCGGTCACGGAATTTACCTTTTATTTGTGCGAACCCAGATGTGATTGTCCATTATGGAAATAAAGAATTTTGGTGCGCTGGTGCATTGGCTCGTCTTTATCAACAATTAGGGGGGGAAGTGCGCATTGCTGGAAAACCTCACGCGCCTATTTATGAATGTGCCTTTGAAAAACTTCAAAAAATACGGGGAACAGTAGAAAAAAGTCAAGTTTTAGCTATTGGTGATGGTCTTTTAACGGATATTAAGGGGGCGGCTCACTTTGGTCTTGATGCCCTTTATATTATGGGGGGGATTCATCATTATGATTATACGCAAAAGGGTGTGGTTGATAAGCAAGCTTTGCATTCTTTTCTTGAACATCATGGTTATAAACCACAAGCAATCATGTGGGCACTTCAGTAATGACTAAATTTTTGCGTCTTCAGGGAATTCATATGTTTCCCTCGGCTTGGCGGGGAGCAGTGTTGGCACTTGGAAATTTTGATGGTGTTCATTGTGGGCATCAGGTGGTGTTGCAAAAAGCACTTGATTTCGCGCGTATAAAAAAGAAACCATCTGTTGTTTTAACGTTTGAACCCCATCCAAGAAGTTTTTTTCAACATTCAGCTCCTGTCTATCGTTTGACAGAGGCAGCTGAAAAAGCTGAAATTTTTAAAACCCTTGGTTTTGACGGCGTGATTGAACAGCCCTTTGATGCACAGTTTGCCGCTCTTTCAGCGGACGAATTTATTAAGTTGTTTTTAAAGGAAGTTTTTGATGTTTCAGTTGTGGTGACAGGCGAAAATTTTCAATTTGGTCATCAGAAAAGTGGAAATGTACATCTTCTTTGCCAAAGGGGAGAGAAATATGGATTTGAGGTTGTGCAAGTTCCTTGCGTTGCTCGTCCTCAAGAATCACAATCTTTGATTATTTCCTCGAGTTTTATTCGGCAACTTCTCTCACAAGGGGAAGTGGACAAAGCAGCCCATTTGTTAGGGTATCACTATCGGATACGCTCCAATATTATTCAAGGTGAAAAACTTGGACGTCTTTTGGGATTTCCTACCGCTAATCAAATGTTGCCTCCCCAAGTTCGTTTGGCTCATGGTGTTTATGCGGTACGTTTGCGTCGTGCGAACGGTGTTTTGTATGATGGTGTTGCAAGCTTTGGTTGTCGTCCAACGGTTGTTAAGGATGGGGCGCCCCTTTTGGAAACCTATTTGTTTGACTTTAACGACGACCTTTATGGGGAAAGCTGTACCGTTTCTTTTTTCCAGTTTTTGCGAGGACAAGAAAAATTTGATGGGCTTGAACCTTTGATTGCGCAAATGCATCGTGATGAAAAAAAAGCAAAAGAAATTTTAAAGACAGTACAACCATTATCAACGTTGGATAGGCTGCTTACTTTTAAAAATATGTCCTAAACTGATCTGAAAAAGAGAGAAGAGCCGTAAAAATAGCACTTAAAGTGATTATAATCACAAAGATATATTCCAAAACATCGTGGAATATATGTTTTTTCCGTTGTTGAGAGGGAGAATCGAATATCTGAAGATCTGATTTTGGCATCATTTTTTTCAAAGTTAACGTTATGGTTTTTGTTGTCATTCAAAACTTTACTGCTTGTTTCTTTCTGATACGTTAAAACTTATCACAAAAGATGCAGTAATGGATAAGTATAAAGTGTATTAGGCAATGATAATAATATAATGTGAAGAGGGAGAAAGGCTGTTTTTAAAATTTCTTGCGATCTTAAGCTTATAGTTTGATAAAATTTAATTGATGACTTTTTTTTATTTTAAAAGTTTATTGTTTCTTCTTTCTAATTTGGCTTATTATGTCATTTATGCTGTATCATCGTTTATGATGAGAGTTGGTTCGTGTAACCTTACGCATGTGATATTTTGTATTATGTAATGAATATTTTTAAAAAAGTTTTGTTTGTCGAGTCTTGTGAAGAAGATTAGTGGTCAGCAGCAGTTTTCGTGCTGACCAATCACGTAAACGAGAATGAAGCTGCTGGAAAATGCTTTAAGTTTCGTTTCTCTTGTATATTGTGATGGGGAATGCATATTAAGGAGACTGCGATTGATTGTAGATAAAAGAAATCATTGCGAGAAAGCAGGTGTATTGTTTCAAAATTTCTAATGCTTTTGATGGATAAAGGCACAATTTTGTTGTCGTAACACGTCAATCTTTCAGATTTTCAAGTTAAAAACTATCCATATATTTCCTTTGTCTTTCACAAATGTAACGCCTATAATGAAAAGGAAAGACAGTCTTGTAAGGATATGAAAACACAAAGCCAATAATGTTTTGTTGTTTTTGATAGAAATATTGGATAAAAGTTAGAACATCTTTCCAATCTATGTTCGGTCTATTCGTGACTGTATCGTATTGTTTTTCTTATAAAACTTTTTCTTTAGTGTTCCTCAATGCGAGCAGTATGTTTGAGATAAAGATTAAGGCGCTTTAATGCTCTCTCTACTGTTACAGCTTTTGTATGCTAGATGAGGAGAGCCCTATTGCATTATCCATTTGCGTATTCTCTGAAATCAATCTGCAGCCTTATTGGGGAAAAATATGAAGTTATCAAGGGAAAAATCAGTCCAGATAACTGTCTTTTTTAAATTCGGCTTTGCCACTTTCAAAAGTGTCCAGAGCAATATCTCTTAAATCGTGAAAATAACAGCTTCAGGCTTTTGTTGTTCTTTGCATAGGATATCAGGTCCCACAGGTAAAATAAAATGCTGGAATATCCTTGTTTTGCTAATTTATGCACTTCTTTTAAAGAAATATCTCTCAACGCTTCTCATATTCATTTTCATGATGGCTCTCATGAATGGTATCATGCAAGTTTCGTTGAGCGCTATCATCTTTATGCCTAATAAAAGAGCAATCCGACACCATCCGTTATATTGACAAGCTTTTAGTGTTGTACAGTCTAGGCTATTTGAGAGCGTTTATGAGAGGGATTTTTTCTTAACTCGTTTTATTTCACACGAACACTTCCTGCTTGTGACATGCAAGAAACACGCTTTTGATTGCTTCACTATAAATAGACTTGAGAGAATCTTACGGTATTAGGATTTCTCACTCAACGTGCAAAACAATTAATTGTTATAAATCAATATATTGTAGTTAATCATAGATTATGGCTTACGGCTTTTTTATAAAATACTCTGCATGCCTTTTATTCGGAATATGGGGTTTTCTTAGTGGTTTTACTGTCGTTTTAGGTGTCTGTGGCGTACGAATGAGTTCGTATTGGTAAAGGAAGAGAAAAAGAAGGTGGAGCAGTGATAAAAGGTGAGGTGAAAATAATTTTCTTCGATCATCATATGAATTTTCACGCATTTTTATGGCTTCGGGTGTGTATGCTTGTTGTATATTGAGCAGCAAAGCTTGCTTGTAGAGTTTTATGAAGTGGCAAGCCAAGGGAAAGGCGCAAGACAAAGATTATTGACAGATTGTTTTTTACAAATCGATGTGTATTTAAGAATTTTCGTCTTTTAAGGTGCGGAGGAAGTGTGCGAATCCTCTGTTTAAAGACGCGCTAAACGATAAAGATGCAGCGAGCGTGCTCCGTGATGACAATAGGCAAGAAGAGGCAGAGAGGCTGTTTTTAAAATTGTTTGCATGGCTTCAACAGCTGACTTTTCTATAGTTGGAGGAGAAATGGGAATGTGATAGGCTTTTATGCCATATTCATTTGCGACCGTTTTAATGCTAGAAAAGTCAGGTTGATGGAGCTCTTCGTGATCGGGGCGGTTACAGATAATTGTTTTAAAACCAGCTTGTGCCAATGTTTTGATATTTTCTATGCTAATTTGGGCGCTGATAAAAATATCAGGTTCAATTTGTTGTAAATTCATTTTTGTTTATTCCCAATTGCACGATCTTCACGATACCCTCTGGTCTGGTATATAGAAAGAACATAATGAAGGTAAGTTTTTCAGTGGCATCTTAACAAAAATATTCTTTTTGTCGAGAAGATCTATTTGGGAAAAATGAGCTGTAAGATGCAAAATATCTCACTCCGCAACATGTTCGTTATGCGATTTATGAAAGACGGATGTTTGGTCTTTATGGATAATCTATAGTGTTTACTAAACATAGACATTTCATTGTATTGCTTGTTTACACGCTTGCTAGAGGTATCCTTATTTTTCTTAAGCCCATTTTACTTTGTCGAGCGTCAAAGAGTATAAAATTCATGGATCAGCACCCTTTTTACGCTTATGAAGAAGGAAGTCGGTACCATTGTTATATTTGCCAACCCCCAATATTGTAATAGTTCTTGGTACTTGAGATTCTGCATAAGAAGCATTTTAAATCCTTTCTTGTACAGTTTTTACCCACACGCCAGCCCTGCTTGTACGTACAAGAGATATGATTTTGATTAATTTAATATAAGAGGCATGAAATGAGAGAATCTTCCTGATTTCGGCTCTCTCATTCAACGTGCAAAACAATGAATTCTCCTTATAGTTTGTTGTATATTCAGAGTGGAGCTTGTTTGTAGAGTTGCATTAAGTGGATTGCATGAAGGGAGAAGCCCAAAAGGCCGGCGCAAAATAAGAAGCTGGATCATTTACAGCGCATTGTTTACAGATCGACATGGATTTAAAAATCTTTGTTTTAGGGTGGGGAAGAAGAGCATGCCTCTTTTAAATTTATTTTGTTATTTTCAAGAATATCATCTTCATAATGTTTTGCTCATGTTAAAAGAATATTATAAAAAATTGCGGGCTATTGTTATTTATCCTGAAAATGGGAGAAATGGTTATTTTGCACGTATTGGATGCTTGTTTCTTTTATTACTTTCTGTATAATCGTAAAAACGATAATGCTGAAAGGCGTAATAAATGATCATTGGACTTTTGAATCAAAAGGGGGGTGTCGGAAAAACGACATTGAGTGTTAATCTTGCGGCCAGTTTTGCTCGGACCGGTGCAAGGGTATTGCTTATTGATGTTGATCCACAGGGAAGCGCATTGGATTGGGCTGCTGCGCGTGAAGATGCACCTTTGTTTTCGGTTATTGGTTTACCGCGTGCAACGGTTCACAAAGAGATTACACAGATTGGTTATGGTTATGATCATATTATTATCGATGGTCCTCCGCGTGTGACGGATCTTGCTCGTAGTGCTCTTATGGCTTCGGATTTGGTGCTTATCCCTGTTTTGCCTAGTCCCTATGATATTTGGGCAGCGGATGGAATTGTAAAGCTGATTGACGAAGCACGTGTTTATAAAGAAAATCTTAAATCGGCTTTTGTTATTAATCGTAAAATCGTCAATACAGCGATAGGGCGTGATGTGAACGAAGCTCTTGGCATATACCCCGTACATGTTCTTTCTTCTAGCGTTGCGCAGCGTGTGATTTTTGCAGAAGCAGCAGCACAGGGAAAGGCGGTTTATGAAGTTGATAAGCAAGGACCAGCAGCAGCAGAGATTGAAGCGGTTGCAGCGGAAATCAAGGAGTTAGCGCGATGAATAAAAAAATTAAAATCGGCACAAAACCAACGAATAAATCAATCCCTTTAACAGCGGATGCATGGGTAGGAAGCCACAAAGGGAGCATGAGTGGAGGTATGAAGCGCCTCACGATTGATATACCAGAAAGTTTGCATCGGTTGATTAAGGTCAGTTGTGCAAGTCGTGGAACTAAAATAGCTGATGAGGTCCGCGAATTGCTTTCACAAAAATACGGAAAAGTGTAAAAAAGGATACGATAATTTCGTTGCTTTGAATGCTTTTTCTAGAGATGATATTGATTGTTTTTATACGAAGTTAATAATAAAAGCGCTCTTCCTTTTTCACGATGGTTGCTTCATTCAAGTTGTTTTTCATAAGGTTCTGTATTATCTCATGAAAGAGCTATGAGTTTGCGAAAAATTCTCCGTTTCAAACTTTTCCCTATAAATGTGATAATCATCATACTACTTGTGATCTTATCCGCTAGATGAATAGATAAGTTTCTTCTTCCATAAAAATTATCTTGATAATGATTTAAAACATCAGGTTATTTTTTTGTTTATTTTACTTAATACATGCGTAAATAATGTAATTAAGAGTAGCGTTGATTATTTTTTTCTGTTATGCAGCAATCCGTTTTATTAAATTATATTCATGTTTATAAAGGGGGGACAAAAATAAGTAAAATTTACTGATATTGACGCGCTATAATTTTTCCTAATAAACAAAAGAAGTCATTGAGTATATTATAGAAAATATTTCTTACATTTATATGATTTTATAGTCTTAAATAGTTAATGCCAGTTGTAATGGTACGCAAGGCAATAGGCTTTTTTCTTCAATTGGAATGTATAAGATCGCTTTTTTAGCATTTCTATTGGCTTTTAAAAAGTACAGGGGGACTTAAAGCTTTCTTTCTTTTCCGGTGGTTTAGAAATGATAAGAGCGCAATTAGTTGATTAAAAGCTGTATTCTTTCGTTTGCAGGGAATTTGCAATGGGTATAGGCATGACGAATTTTGGGTAAGATATCGTGCTGCTTCTCGTTACTAAGAGGTTCTTGAAGGAAAAGAAATGATTAAAAAGCTTTTTGAAAATGCACAATGAACCGAATGTACAATTTTAATCGGGTGCTAAATTGTGTCCTAAACTTTGTAAATTTGAAAAAGGGGAATTTATTGATGAATAAAGCCATTATTATAGCATTGCTGGTTTGTACTGGACTTTTCGTTGCTGGTTGCGAAAAAACTTATAGCGTAGCGGAATTTAAGAAAGATCCCAAATTACTCAATCAGTGGTTAGAGAAATGTTTTATTGCAGGAAGTTTTGATTCAAAAAATTGTAAAAACGCAGAACAAGCTGAATTAGAAACTCGTAAAAAATGGGGAATTTTTGGCTCTGGAAAGGACGACCAAGAAAAAACTGAAGATAAAAAGGAAGGGAATTAAATTATGAATAAAGTCATTATTACAGCATTGCTGCTTTGTACTGGACTTGCTGTTACTGGTTGTGAAAAAACTTATAGTGTAAAAGAATTTAAAACAAATGAAAAATTATACGAGGAATGGGCAAAGAAATGTGAGAACGATGGTTCACCGCTCAAATCCTCTCAAAATTGTAAAAACCTTCGACAAGCATATGTAGAACTTTTTTTAAGGCCCTAAATTGTGTCCTAAACTTTGTAAATTTGAAAAAAGGGGAATTTTATTGATGAATAAAGCCATTATTACAGCATTGCTGGTTTGTACTGGATTTGTCGTTTCTGGTTGTGAAAAAACTTATAGCGTAGCGGAATTTAAGAAGGATCCCAAATTACTTGAGCAATGGGCAATGAAATGCATGATATCAGAGGATTTAGATTCTCAAAATTGTAAAAACGCAGATAAAGCGTATCGTGAAGTTCATGCCCGAGATTGGCCTGGTTCAAGCTTTGTACATGATGACGAGAAAAAAACTGAAGATAAAAAGGAAGGGAATTAAATCATGAATAAAGTTATTATTACAGCATTGCTGCTTTGTACTGGACTTGTCGTTGCTGGTTGCGAAAAAAACTACAGCGTAGCGGAATTTAAGAAAGATAAAACATTACTCGAAGAGTGGGCAAAAAAATGTGAAAAGCTGGATCAATCTTCTATGGAGAAATCTAAAAATTGCCAACATGCCAGACAAGCATATATGGAACTTATGTTTGGCATTAATTAAAAACATACAGTTCAATAAATAAGGAATTGTTTAGTTCTTGATTCTATTACGTTTTTTAGGATCTCTCTAACTTTTAGAGAGTCTTTTTATGGCTTCAAGAATTAGTCGTTTACGATCAGTACTCTTTGTGTAAACGGATGCTATACTGTCATTTGTTCAGCCCAAAAGTGCTTTCAATTGTAGATAGTATTGCCTCCCAATGAGTTGTTATGTGTTACTGCTAATTTCGGAAAAATTAGGAGGAAACATTTGTTTGGAAATTACTTTCTCTGTTTTAATAAAGAGAAAAACATTCTGAATAGAATTATTATCGTTTCATACTCAAATGTTTTTCTCAAACTATTTTTAAAAAATTTCTTTTGATTTGAGAATATTATAACATTCGTTAAGTTGTGAGGCCGTTTTGCTAGGACGGTTTTGCCGGATGTGTGAGGAATTGAGTGCTCTCCACATCTTTTCATTTTTCTCCTCTCTTTTCTGAGTTTGCAAGGTTTTTCCTTGTTATTTTTTTATCTTAATTGTGTCGTGATATTATCATATTGAGCGGTGGAGCGCATATAAAACTTTACGTATGAGGTGTTTTTTGTTCTCGAGTGTGTGATGAATGTTTTTCTGAATAACACTTTGATTTATAAAAATAATTTAATTATTTTATACTGAATAAGGATCTCGAATAACGTAAGATTCTCTTATTCCAAATCTGTTCTCGGTTGAATTAATTAAAACCATCTTCTTGCATGGTACAAGCGGGGAGAGCCGTGTGGATAAAAACTGTTGAAGAAAGACGTAAAAATGCCTCTTATGAATTATCTCAAGTGCTAAAGGTTTTGTTGGCAACATTTGGGGCTGGAAAAGTGTGTGATGCTGCTGGTTTATTCTCTCATAAGGGTAAAGATGGTGTTCAATAGATTATCATAAGCTTCATGAAATATTATTCTTTAGAATTGTGATATGCCCTGAAGGGGAAATTTACTCAATAAAGAGACAAATTATTTACAGATCATATCTGATAGAAAATTTCGTTTTTTAAGGTGGGAGTGAAGTTGAGATTCAAGATAGCGTGAAAAGACGGACACTGATGGGTAAAAATGCATACAAAAAGCAGAGTTTATACTCAAATAGTTGCAAGCGATGTTTGAAATTAGGTGTGTGGTTTATCTGTAGAATTAAAATTTTGCTTTGCTCTTATGTGAAATTAAGATGCTCATTTGCACAGATTATAAAAAGCCAAAAGAGTATGCTTAGTATATTTCTATTACGAGAACTAAAATAACAACAAAAGCATTGATGGTGATAATCAAGGTTGAATAAAGCATAGCGGCTTTTACGAGATCAGCCATAAAAACCTCTTTCTGTTCTTTTTGAGGTGATTTTATGAATAACAATATGTTACAATCTGTAATATATGCTGATACAACATATTCGGCAAGCTTAAAATCGTTCCTTTTTTTATAAAAGCTTAAGGAGTTGGAGTATTGTGAATCCTAAAAAAGAAAGCTTTAAAAGGACTATTGATTGATTTTGTAAGTTTTGTGTTGCTGGAAACTTTTTTTATCCTGTTATGCTATAAAGCACTGTCATTTATAACGGTAATATAAGACATATAAGTTTTCTTGGAACGTTTAAGTATTTTTTAGTGTACGATGAATATTCGTAGGTTTATTTGTTGAGCCTTTCGTTTAAGTGAATCAGATGAGGGGAAAGTCAGGAGAAGATCGTTTGACAAAAATTCGAACTGCGTACAGAGCCGATTGAGTTAAGATCTTGGTCCTTTAAGGTGAGCGGCGGAAGACAAAAATGTTTTCTGATCGTTTATCTCATAGAAAGATTGGTTAATGCTGCTCTAATGGGGCATGTTTTGCACAAAAGTAAAGAACGCTCCAAACGAAATATACTTATGTTATATATTTGTATTGCATATTTATGTACTTGTTTTAAAGAAATATCTCTTAACGCACACGAAAGACATTTTACGATGACATTCGTAAATGGTATAGCGGTAAATGTGAATAGTATAACAGTAAAGCTCTCGTGAAATAATATAAACTTTGAATAATATAAAATCTATAAAATGCTATCATCTTTATACTTATGAAAGAGCAAGTCACAATCATCGTACGCTTGCTTCCAATGTTTATTATAGTTCTTGGCATTTGCTAAGGTTCATAAGAAGTCTTTTTCTTTCAGCGTATTTTATCAACACATCAGCGCGTTGTTTGTGATGTGCAAGCAAGTGATTTTAATTTATTCAACATGGAATAGATTTGAAATGTGATGATTATGAAAGAGAAGAGCTGCATTTAAAAGGTTGAAAACGAGAGAAAGATCGTAAACAAAAATTGTACCTTGATTATAAAATGATTGTTTCTCTGTTTTTATACCAGTAGCGCATGTAAAGTCGCGATATTAAGAGCAAACTGTGTTATGGAATGAAATAATCTGTAAGAAGATGCTGTGAAAATTCTGAAAATATCAATGGGGGGAGCGTTAAGCATTATGCATTGGATAATATTTTGATTTATAGATGATAATCTATCGTTATTCAACTTGAATTAGATCCCTTAATACTGGAAATTTTTTCATTCCAAATCTGTTTCGTGGTGAATTAACCAAAACAATGTCTTTTGCAGTTACAAGCAGGGAGCTCTCATGCGCAGAGAAATTGTACAAGAAAGGCCATGCTTTATGAACCGTCTCAAGTGCCAAGGGTATCAGAACATAAGGGGTTAGAAAAATATGTGATGGTGCTGGCTTGCTTCTTTTATTAAGCGTAAAGTGCTCAATGGATTTTATACATGTCATGGAAGATTTATCATTATACCATTGATGGGCCGCGGTGCGAAATAGGCTTGGGTGCACTTAAGAGAAATTTCTTTAAAACAAGCGCGTGAATATGCGATTGAAGACGTATCGAACTGATTGGCTAAGAAACTCTTGAAAAGGTTCAAAAAATCTTATATAGTCGTTTATTGCAAAGAAAAGCGAATGATAATTTAAAAAAGGAAGATTGATGGCTGTTTAGCTATTTGAAGTTGTCTTTTTTTATATTGCTGTATGGCTGATCTGTTCAAAAGAACATTCTTTTTGTGTTTTATGCGAAATACTGCATGTGTGCAGAAAGAGCATGGGAGAGGGGGTGTCCTTTTGAATGGGTGCAAACTGATCTTGTCTGGCGCCATCTTATGGGGCGCTGGAAGGTATACAAGTTTAAGTGCAGAGAGAGCCATAAGGTTATGGAGGGTAAGGTGCTTCTATCAGTAAAATGCTGAAATTTTTAATGGGCTTACGTCTTTATATGCTGCAAGATAGGCTGCGTTTTTTTGTCGGCAGATATTTTTGTGGCTGAAGTTCTCGTGAAAGCATTGTTATTTTCTGTTGAAGATGAGCTCGTGATAAAATCGGCAAGGCGAAATAGACAGAGCAAATATGGAAGTTTCGATATTGCTGGAAGGTTTAAGTCTATAGCGTTTTTATGGACTAGTATAGCCGCAATGATGGTTTTGGAGCAAAGCAAGAAAAATATTTGAGAGAACGCGTTGAAAGTTGAAGTGGTATACGCTTTGAAGGATTGTCGTGCTGTTGTTTGAGCAATGTTTGCACCACGAGCTTGGTTGAGTGTATCAGCATTGAAGAGAACCTGTTTAATCTCCCTCATTTAGAAAGTAAGATTGAACAATAGTGTTGAAGGGGAAGTAAAAATGTCTGTAGTGCAATATGGTGATGATAGTTTTGCGGCAAAAGCAAAAGTTCTTGATAACAACCTTATTGATCGTGATTGGGCGATGACAAAATTTGTTGCTGCTGTTAAAGGATTAGCTCAAGTTGTTGATTATGAAAGCAATATGCTAGAGAGTAGTGGTGTTCCAGATTACGAAGAAATAAATTTGCGTAAAATACGTGGTTTGCGTGATCTTAATAAATCCATGAGTGATGTGAAGCGCTATATGAATCAAGATATTGAGCATGAGGTTGAAAGTTTGTTGTCTGATTTACAAGAAAAATTACAGCGTAATAGTGAATTACTTCAAACACATTTAAATGCAGTTAATGATCTTTCTAGAGCTATACAGCTATCTGGACGTGCAAAAGAAATAGAGGAATAAATTCAAATCTGATTAATACGGGCTGTTCTAAGTAATGACAATGATTAGGTAGGGCAGTTGATTTAGATAAATAGTGCGTTTAGTGAGTAGACTTGTTTTAAGTGCATTTGGATATTTAAATTATTATCCTGATGTACTGTAAAATGCTGTTCTTAAAACAATGTCTTTTAAGGTGTCGTGATGTGAACCGCATGCTGTGGGAAGCTGGCTGGAAGAGGACTAAGAGAAGGCGGATTATTTACAGAGCATTGTTTGCAGACTGAGTTAATAGGGAGCTTCATTTTTTAGTTTAGGGAAGGCGATTAAGAGGATATTTAGACCAGCCTGTGATGCCTTAAAAACAGCTTCCTTGGGGTGTGGTAATGTAAGGTTTATACATTGAGTCTTTTGCTTGCATTTAGCAGATCTGGCGGCGACTTACTCTTCCTTGCCTTAAGGCAAAGTACTATCAGCGCTGGAGTGTTTCACGGCCGAGTTCGGGATGGGATCTAGTGCGTTCACTCCGCCATAACCACCAAGTCAGCAAAAAGCATGAATGATGAAGAGTATGTGATGAATATTGCCTATAAGCTTCATGGAATATTGTCCTTTAAAGTGTGGTGATATGACGCGGTTCGTTGTTTAAATCTATATGCTTGAGATAAAAATTAAAGCGGTTTATTATTTCCTTCTGCTGTTTTTAGTTTTTGTATGTCAGATTGGAGAGAGCATCCAGATCTGAGTGGATATAGTGCGTATATCTTTGTTGGCGTAATATTTGAAATGGGGAGGCAATCTCATTGGGAAAGAATAAAGAGGTAGAAATCAGCTTCCCTCTGTTCCGCCGTTCTTTAATTTAGCTTTATGTCTTTCAAAAGTATCTAAAGCACTATCTGTTAAATAATGAAGATTCCGCATTGTTTCACGCTTTTTTATTGTGTTTTTTACTGCGGGCATGTCCTTCATGCACGACAAAATACTCAAAATAGAATGGATTTGTTATTCCTAATTCACGGCCTTGTTTTAAAGAGATATCTAAACTCTCAAGTCTATTTCGTGATGGTGTTTGTGGGGCGGCGCAACGACATCTTTGATACAACGGTGCTTGTGAATGGTATAATAAGAAAGTTCCCATGGAAATAATATAAAATCTATAGGGCGCGACCATCTTTATGCTTAATAAAAGAGCAAGTTGATATTGTTATATTTTTCAACACTGTCATATTCTTTGTTTGATCCCAATGTTGCTACAGCCCTTGTCACTTGAGATAGTTCATTAGAGGCATTTTTAATCCTTTCTTAATAGTTTTTATCCCTATGGCTCTTCCCCCTTGTCACTTGTAAGAGATATGGTTTTTGTTGATTCAACATGGAACAGGTCTAAAATGAAAGAATCTGACGATATTCTGGATTCTCATTTAACATGGAAAACAATTAATTGTCTTTATAAATCAATATCTTGTCTTATAATGGAGCTGCTGTAGAATTGAGATTTTAGAGGAAAAACTTGCCTTTAAGAATTTATACCAGATACTAGTCTTTATAGTAGGTATATTAAATGTACATCATCTAAAATAAATGGAGCGTCCACAGCGAAGAAGGGGCTGACTTTTTTTAAATCGGCATGAATGCTTATTCTGTTGTGCTGTAAAAACATCATCGCTTGAGGTGTGGTGATAATATAAGACATAAAATTTTATGCATGGGGTATTTTGATGAGAGAATGTTATGGTATTTAGCTTTTTATTCAATATGCAAAAGAAATATTATAAGTCAAAATCTTCTTTGATGTGATAATGATTTTTGAGAATTAAAAAAAATATATAAATTTAAATAAAAAAGCAGCACTTTGTGCTGCCTTTTTTATTTAAGTTAAAATTAACTTCTGCTTTAGAAACGATAACGTATTCCGCCAGACAAATTGGTGCCAGATACACCGGCTTTTTGCAGTTTTTGCCGATAGCTGATATCGGCGTTTAGTACGATATTTTGAGAAAGATATGCATTCACCCCCATGCCTCCCTCAACTGAAGAGCCGGTAGGATCAACATGAAAGGTATCAGCAATTTTTATTGTTTTACCATCGCCAAAAGTTCTGATAACATTCATTTTACCATAGAAGGAAACAGCCTTGTTTTCTTCAACAGCCATTATCGTTTTTGTTAAACGTCCACCAAAACGGATCAACCATTGATGTGGATTGCCCATGTCTACTTTTAAGCCATTGGTATCTGAGAAAATATCAAACATGAGATTTTGATAAATGAATTGAGCTTGTGGTTCAAAGACAAGCCCTTTTGTATCGGTTGCTAATTTCTGACCAATGGTTGCAGATATATTAAGCATCTCGGTACCATCCAATTTTGCGGCATTCCCAACAAGAGCTGTGGTAATATTTCCTTTTAAGGTTCCGTAAGAAAGAAGAGCGTTGACATATATACCGTTGCTATGCTGGATGCCGCTATAAGCGGTAAGTGACCATTTATCAAGCGTTGTCTTTTCAGAATCTTGCATCTCTTTTGGCGTAAAGGCAAGCTTTCCGTACGTTCCTAAAAGACCAAAATGTGCGCTTATGTCTTTGCTTTCTAAGGCGGCTAATATGCCCCCTAATTGTAAGGCAGTATAGTTTACATCAGCACCATAACCATAGTGCAGTGGATCGCGGTTGGAAGATAGGGTGACCTTCTCGCCGTAGGAAGAGAAAAAGATACCATTCTTTTTATTGTCTTTTGCCCCAAATACTGTTGTTTGCATATTGTCTAACAACGTGTTTTGATTGTTTACATCAGTAAATCCAGCAGAAAATAAAGTATTAGATATGGTTAAATAGTTTGCTACCTGTGGTAAAAGGGCTCGAACTTTTTTGTCTTTATCAATGTAGGCATTCTGTAAGCGGAAATCCCAGAAATCACTATTCTTCTTGCCAAAAAGATTTTGGCTCTCATGAGATGTTCCAGGCTTATAGCCTGTGAGTACATATTTATAAGGTTGTTTCCCTATTGTCATATAGTTTCCTGCTAACGTGAAGGAATTTTCGTTTGCTTGTCCGGAAACTTGAATGATTGAAATCCCATGTGTCCCTAAAGGAAGAGAAGCCATCTTCTCTGCCCAAACAGCAGAGCTATCGGTTTGGAGATTGATGTGAACAACAGTACTTCCTGAGACATCACCATTAATCACAATGCGATCAGTTTGTTGTTCTGTGATAGGAGAATGTTTATCCCATTGAGTGTTTACATAAATCTCTGCAAGACCCGCTGTACTATAAACTGCTGCTGTGTGAGTTGTTTCGTCTTCTTGCGAAAGGTTAGATCCTATAAACAGAGTTTGATAATGTCCCTCAATGGGCTTGTCAAACATAATGGCACTGTTTGTAAGATGCAATTCAGAAAGATTAGAGTATGATTTTTCATCAACACCAAACTGTCTATAGTCATTTAAAATATTATCATTATTTGTGGCATTTTTATTCGCCTTTACAAGCCATTTCGTCCTCTCTTTTAGATCAAAAACTGTTCTATTATCTTTAGAAGTTCTTACCCGACCTTCTAAAGAAGAGTGGTCTGCAACTAATGTAATGGTGTTTGTGGAGGCACTTTCGTTCTTGATATTTTTTAATAAAATATCGGCATGAACTTCTGAATTTTTAAGGTTGACTTCCCCGTTTACGCCTGTTCCATAAAGGTTGATACCGCTACCATGTTCAACGAAAAGCTTTGTATTCTCTAGGGTTACTTTATCAGCAATATTGGCTACATCTTGTTCTTGAACGGCATTGGTGTTCCTTTCAGCATTGCGTGTATATCGTTTTCTAGGGGCATTATACGGATTGTTGCGGAAAATAATACCGTCTGCTTCATAATTTCCCGTGACATGGACGCTTGAATCCTTAAGTTTGATTGTGCCCTCCATGTTTACCAAACCAGCTGTTTCTGCTGTTACAGTAATGCCTGTAGCATCAATTTCTCCACCATCTGATACACTTAGTGCAACAAAACGCGCATCAACTGTTCCCCCTATCATGTTAACTTTTGAATTATTTCCCTCTGCATGTACAGCAAAACCATTGTCTTGAATTTTTTTGTTATGTAGCGTTATGATCTTACCGTTTTTAGCTTCAACTCCAGCGCTTATATCCTCAATTTGTGTAGACTTTTCAGGTTGTTTTATTGGTGATATTGGTTTTTCAATCTCTGATTTTTCAGATATTTTTTGTGCAGATGAAGATTGCACTGGCGCTGGTTTTGCAGATTTTGGTGGTACCAGTAATGTTGTTTTTTCAGTTTCTACTCTTAAAGATATTGGCTGTGCGAGTTCTGGTTCATTAGATGTTGGTATTTGCTCTGTTGTTGGTTTTGTAGGTTCCGTTCTTGTAGGTTCAGACTTTGTAAGTGCTGGTTGTAAATTCGGTGAAGGTTGTGTAGGTTCTGGCTGTGAAGACACAGCAGAATTTGATAGTGTTTTTTCGCTGGAAGAGTCTGCAGAAGAGGAGGGCGTCCCTGAACGTCTTCTAGATTTTGCTTCCATTCCTGTTGTTGAAGATTGTATAATAGGAGTGTTTTGTGTTGTAGGGTTAGATTGTACACCTTCTGTAACTTTAGTCTTTGGTGTTTGTGTACTTCCTTGACTAAGATCAGAGTTTTGTTTTGAAGAAGAAATTATATTTCCAGCTGAATTTCCTTCAAGTTGTGTTTTGGGAGTTAGAGTGCTTGTAGAAGTAGGCGTTGTAAGTTTACTTCCTGTAGAAATAGGGCTTGCGCTCGTTCTTGTGGAGCTAGGTGCTGTAGGGGGAAGGAGGCCATTAGGGGTTGAAGATGGATATGATGGCATAACTTGCCCGATTCCATCATATAGATCTTTATACGGATCAAAAACTCCGGATAGATTTATTTGTGACTTGACACGAGCAGGTTGTAGAGAAGAAGAATCTATCGTTGTTGATGGATTTGTACTATGAATAGCATAAGACATACTGGTGGAAGAACAAAACAGAACTCCAGAAACTGTGTATAGTAAGAAGCTTTTTTTCATATGGATGTATTCCTAAAATATTCCTCCCCTCTCTCATAAAAAATAAAACTTTGGCCTCATTATGTCTCTTTTGTAAGAGACAAAACGAAACATAATGAGAGCGCGTTATATTTCAAGATAGGAATACAAGTATTTTTAAAAGTGATAGCGCATTCCAGCGGCAATATTTATTGCAGAGATGCCAGCTTTTTTGAATTTATGTTGATAGCTGATATCACTATGAAGCTCTATATTTTGTGATAAGTGCGCCTGAATACCAAAACCACCTTCAATTAAAGATTCCATAGCAGCAAGCGAAAAGTTTTCACTAAAAGTTTTGATCATGTTCAGTTTTCCGTAGAAGGAAAGGGCATGGCCTTTGTTTTGTGTCAAACGTCCACCAATACGGAGCAACCATTGATGAGGTTTGCTTATGTCTATTTTAGAGTTATCGCCATCTGATTTAGAGTTATCGTCATCTGATAAAGAACTCTTCTCTGATAAAGAACCAAGCATGAGACGTTGATAAACAAGTTGTGCTTGCGGTTCTAGGATTACACCTTCCAAACTGGTTGACAGTTTTTGACCAACAGTTGCAGCGGCTCCTAATGTTTTACTATTCTTCACTTTTGAGGTATGTTTGATGAGAGCTGTAGCGTGATTTTCTTTGAAAATTCCATAAGAGAGAAATGCACTTGCATAGATGCCACTGTCATGCTGAATATTTCCATATGCGGTGAGTGACCATTTATCAAACATATTTTTTTGAAAGCTCTCCTTGTTTTTAGGAGTAAAAGACAATTTCCCATATGTTCCGAAAAGACCAAAGTTGCTGCTGATATTTTGATCTTTTAGCGCTATTAGTGTTGCTCCTGCTTGCAATGCAGCATAGCGAATATCTGCTTGGATACCATCTTGTTTTGCTTGAACCTTAGAAGAAAAGGTGCTTTTATTGCCATAAGAGGATAAGAAAACGCCTCTCTCTGGATGATCTTTGGGTTCAAACATTGTTATTTGCATATTGTCTAACAAGATATTTTGATTGTTGACATCACTAAACCCAACAGCAAACATCGCAATAGGCATGGTTAAAGAACTTTCTCCTTGTGGTGTAAGAGTTGTGCTTTTTTCTGTTCCACCAAGAGAAGTAGAAGCTGCGGTTGCTTTATCATCATCTGTAAGTTTAGAGGAGCTCTCTGTCGCAGCGGTAGCGGTATTCTCAACCTTTGGGAGCAATTTCATATGCGCTTTTTCTGATGTATTAAGAGTCGTTTTTGATTCCGAGGAAGTGGTGTTTGTTTGGGGATCAATATCAGATTGCGAATTTTCATTTATTTTAGGCTGTGTAATTCCATGACCTGTTCTTATGGATGAAGTGTCCGTTGGAGGAGGGGATGTTTTTTCTTTTCTCTCCACGTTGGTTATTCCATCCGCGTTCAAAGTCTCTAATACTGCTTTGCGTAAAGTATTGGAAAGTTCCTTGTTTTGTCCTTGTAAGGCAGTATCCACTTGTGCCGCCTTATGTAATATTTCTGCTGTATTTTGCAGTTTGTGCCAATCACGATTGTCTTGGCTTACCCATTGTTGGTGTGCAGCATTAACACGCTGTTGGTTATCAGCTTCAAGGATTGCTGCCGCCTTTACGGCATCGGAAACTGCTTTGTCGTAGCCACGTAATAAATTTTCTCTTGTTTTTAATCGATTCTGACGTAATTGTTCAAGTTTTGCTCTGGCTTGCATTATGCGGTCCGCATCACGATTAAATTGCTCTGACATAGCACGAGCGTATATAGAATCTCTTCCTTTCTGCATTTCCTCTCTATGATCAGGAGTTGCATAACGACCGATCCCTGAGAAATATCTGTTAATTTGAGTTCCTGAATCATCTAATGCTTCTTGAAGTACTTGATTGAAGTGCGAATTATCCTCCATCATGGCGCCAGAGGCTATCTTCTCAAGATTCTTTTCTGCTTGTGTTGGTGTGTTTATTAAATCAATGGCATGGAGATATTGTTCAGGTAATTTCATAATCCCTTCAATGGCATGGCGTTCCTGGGGGCTTAGAGCAGAGGCGGTGCTGGTAGATGTGAAATTAAAAGAAGAAAAAAATAAAGCACAAGCGGCTGTACATAACAAAAGATTCTTATGCATAGAGATGTTCCTTAAGATATTTTCTTTGTTTTGCTAAAAATGAACTACTTTTTGACACATTACGGTTTTTTGTAATGTAGTTAAGCAGCACTGTTTTCATCTCAGCGCTGCTTATGCGTCAAAATAGAGAGCTAAGATTTCTAAAAGCGATAACGCATTCCTCCGGAAAAATTAATTCCAGAGAACCCAGCTTTTTGAAGTTTATGTTGGTAATTAACGTCAGTATGAAGTGCGATATTTTTAGAAAGCTGCGCGTTAATGCCAAGTCCACCTTCAAGGGAAGAGCCCATAGAATCGAGATGGAAAGATTCCATAACATCGATAGTGCGCTCCTCACCAAAAGCTTTGATGACATTCAATTTACCATAAAAAGAAAGAAAACGATCTTTTTCAATAGGAAGTATTGTTTTTGTTAAACGCCCTCCAATACGGACCAACCATTGATGAGGGGGCTTTATATTAACTTGGAAGCCATCAATATCTGAAAGAGTGCCAAAGGCAATATGTTGATAAATAAGTTGTACTTGTGGTTCAAAGGACAGCCCTTCAACACCAGTTGCTAATTTTTGTCCAACGGTAGCTGATATATTTAATGTATCCGTATTGTTTAATTCTGTGGTGTTGCCGATAAGGGCTGTTGTAATATGTCCGTTTAAAATGCCGTAAGAGAACAGTGCATTAATATAGAGACCATTGTCATGGTGGAGATTTCCATATGCCGTAAAGGACCATTTATCCAGTATGCTTTTGTCAGAACCTTCCATGTCCTTTGGCGTAAAAGCGAGCTTTCCATATGTGCCTAAAAGACCAAGATTCGCGGTTATATTTTGATTTTCTAACGTTGTTAATGTCATGCCTGCTTGTATAGCAGCATAGTGAACATTAGCACCATAACCATATTCCAATGGACTACGGCTGGAAGATAACGTCATCTTGTTGCCATAAGTCGATAAAAATATCCCTTTTTGTTTATGACCTTCTAATCCAAAAACTGTTGAGTGCATATTATCTAACAGTGTATTTTGATTGTTTATATCAGCCAAGCCAGAGGAGAATATTGCATTATGCATAACCAAATAGCTTGCCATTTGAGGAACAAGAGCTTTGATTTTTCCTTCATCATCAAGAGTCGCATTTTGTAGACGGAAATCCCAAAACTCTTCACTTTCTTGCAAGAGACTTTGCTGTTTGTCAGCTCTCCCACGGCTGGATGTTGGTCCATAGCCATTTAATACATATTTATAGGGCAATCCACCCATTGTAGTGTAGCCATTTGCCAGCGTGAAGGCGGCTTCCTCTGCTTTTCCAGACACCTGAACAAGTGAGAGACCACGCGCATTCAAAGGAATTGAAACTTCATCATCATCGAATGGTTCTGCACGCTTTGAAAGATTGTTGAAATAGATCGTTGTGGTGCCTGAGACATTACCATGAACGAGAACACGGTCAGTTTTTTGTTGTTCTTTTATAAGACCATTACTCCATTCGGTATTAAAGTAAATCCTTGCGTTGCCCAATGCATTGTAAACCGTTGTTGCATCGGAGCTTCTGTTTTGCTCTGCTTTCGCAGCTTCAGCTGTTGGCTGTTTTCCCACATGCAAGGTTTGATACTGATTGTCTGCTAGTTTATGCGGCGCATTAAATATAATAGAGCTATTATTAAGGTTCAATACTGAGACAATAGACTGTGCACGTTGTTTAATATCAGTGAGCAAGTATCCTTTAGAGCTGTCAAATTCTTTGTCTACTTCAAATTGACTAATCTTTAGGGACCACTTGCTGTTATTGTTGAGAGTAAAAATCGTTGTATTTTGAGGTAAAGTCTTTGCTCGTCCTTCTATAATCGAATTGTCAGCGCTTAATATAAAAGTGCGAGGATCGATATCTTTTGAGTTTTCTGGGATTTTATTTTTTAATAATATATCAGAACGAATTTCTGAACTTTTAAGTTCTACCGCAGCAACAGATTTTGCATAATCTGGTCCTAGAATACCAATACCATTTTCAACAAGAAGTTTTGTGTTGGTAAGAATTGCTTTATTGATAACTTTTTCGCCCTCTTTTACTTGGGAACTTGGGATGTAATCAAAAAGGATACCACGACTTTTGTGATGTCCGGAAACATTTATGATTGAATCTTCAATATGGATGATGCCGTTTGAAATTTCTAAACCACGGGAATTTGATTTTCCTACAGTTTTTTTAGCATGAATACGTCCACCTGTTGTTGCGGTAAATAAATTTGAGTCTGAACGCATTGTTGAATTTGTAATGGTGATAAAGGCTTTGTCATCAGCAACCACTGTTGTATATGCGCTGCGGATAAAAACGTTATTAAAGGTTTTTTCTTCTCCTGCTTTATCCGCACGAGCCATAACCATTGTAGGAGCTGATGTATTTGCATAAGTTGAACCGAAATGAGAAAAAATCAAAGTTCCAGCAATTGTACATAACAAAAAATTTTTCTTATAAATATATTTCTTACACATAGATATGCCTTTAGTATTTGGTATGCTTTGATGCTTACTTCATTCCCCTGATGGCGCAAGTACCCAGACAGTTTCTATATCATTATGTTTTTATTGTAAACAACAAAACGAAACATTGCGTCGTGTTCTTTATCGTTTAAAAAATGATTTTAGAAGAGCTTTTAAAATAGAGATTGCAGTTAGAAACTATGAATTGCAGAAAAGCTAGATTGATCAGTATTCCGTTTAAAAGTGTTAAGAAACAAAATATTTTGCAAGGATGTTTGTTGCTTAAGGCTGTTGTTATGGAAACTTTACAAAATTTTTGGAGAAGCTGTTGTTGTGTGCTTACAAAAAGCTTTTAATTGATTTTCTTACACAGATAAGTATTCATTTAGAGATAACAGATTTTATTACATTTGGTTTGAGTGAGATTAATTGGCTCAAGAAAGGTGGTAGAAAGAATAGTTGTTAACGGTTCTTTCCGATAGATTGTAAAAAGGCAGTACATTTGCACTGCCTTTTATTAAAATGAATAGAATATAAATTGTTTTTTGCGTTTTCTTAAAACTGATAGCGTATTCCGCCTGAAAAGCTTGCTCCGGATATACCAGTTTTTTGAAGCTTATATTGATAGTTAACATCAGCATGAAGGGCGATATTTTGTGATAATTGTGCATTTACACCAAATCCACCTTCAAGGGCAGCTCCTATAGAATCAAGGTGGAATGGTTCACCAATCTGTATCGTACCATTGTTAGAAAAAGCTTTAACAATATTCAATTTACCATAGAAAGAAAGAATACCGCCGTTTTCAATAGAAAGCTTCGTTTGCGTTAAGCGTCCACCAACACGCACTAAGTATTGATAAGGATTTCCCATATCCACATCAAAGCCATCGACATCTGAGAGTGTGCCAAGCATGAGGCGTTGATAAACAAGTTGTGCTTGTGGTTCAAAGACCAATCCTTTCCTACTGGTTTCGAACTTTTGTCCAATGGTTGCTGATGCACTGAATGTATCAGCATTTTTCAATTCTGCAGTCTTTCCTATGAGAGCTGTGGTGATATCTCCCTTGAGCATTCCATAGGAGAAGAGTGCATGGATGTATATCCCATTATTATGGCGCAGCCCACTATATGCAGCAATTGACCATTTATTGAGTGTACTCTTGTCAGCACCTTCCATGTCTTTAGGGGTGAAAGCTAATTTCCCATATGTCCCCAAAAGACCGAAATTGGCGGTCATGTTTTGATCTTCTAGAGCTGCTAATGTAATGCCTGCCTGTAAAGCTGCATAGTGAATATCGGCACCATAGCCATATTGTAATGGCGTACGGTGAGAGGATAATGTCATCTTATTTCCATAAGTTGAGAAGAAGACTCCTTTGTTTTTATGATCTTTTGTCTCAAAGGTGTTTTCCTGCATCGAGTTGAGTAAAGTGTTTTGATTGTTTATATCAGCCAGTCCAGCTGAGAATAGTGCGTTAGGCATGGACAAATAGCTTGCCACTTGAGGAACGAGAGCTCTGATCTTTCCTTCATTATCGAGAGTCGCATTTTGCAAGCGAAAATCCCAGAAATTTTGATTTTTTTCCAAAATGTTTTGTGCGTTGTTTGCTTGTCCAAGGGATGATGAACCGGTATTTTGCGCTTCTTTCTCTTTTGGTGAAACGCCTTCAATCATTTTTCCTGATGCTGATATCGTGTAGATTGTGTAGTCTTTGAGGGTGTTTTCTTTTGATTCTTGTGATATTCCGCTAAAATGACTTTGTGTGCTATCGGCTGTCCCATGGCTGGATGTTGGACCATAGGCTTTGAGTATATATTTATAGGGCACCCTCCCCATTGTGGTGTAGCCGTGTGCAAGTTTGAAGGAATCTTCATTTGCATTTCCAGAAACTTGAATGAGTGAAAGACCACGCATATTCGAAGACACAGAATCTTCAGCTTTTAATATCTCACCTTTCGCAAGGTTCTTGATATGGACTGTTGTGCTGCCTGATACATCACCATGAATAAGGAGGCGGTCAGTTTTTTGCTGTTCTTTTACTAGACCATCACTCCATTCAATATTAAAATAAATTTTTGCATCGCCTGTGGCATTGTAAACTGTATTATAAGTGCTTTCTATATCGGGGATTGTACTTCCCTCAGGTCTACGAACCTCAGCTGTTCGCCCTACATACAAGGTATGATAATGATCTTTTTCCCGCCCTTGTGATGTCTTAAATATGATAGAACTATTATTAAGATTCAGTACGGAAACGGTAGAAAGGGCTCGTTGTTTCATATCACTGAGCTCATAGTTAAACACATTAAAGTCAGTATCGACTTCCTCTTGAGAGGTCTTTAAGTACCATTTGCTCTTGTTATTCAGAGTCAAAACCGTTGTATTGACTTTTAAAGTTCTTGCTCGTCCCTCTATTGTTGAATTATCAGCGGTTAATGCTAAAGTTACAGGAAGAGTATCGTTGTCATAATATTTACGTTTCGTTTTATTTCTCAATAATACGTCAGATCGAATTTCTGAGTCTTTAAGTTGAACTTCAGCAACGGCTCTTGAGCAGTAGGGACCAAGAATACCGGTACCGTTTTTCACAAGAAGTTTTGTATTGCTAAGAACAACCTTATTGACAACTTTTTCTCCACTTTTCAGTGAAGAATCTTTTGTTTCATAAAAAACGATACCACCGGCACCTCCTCGTTGGACGGTTATGGTTGAATCTTCAACGTTGATTATACCATTCTTTGTTTCTAAACCTTTGTACACTGTATTTGCTTTAATTTCTTTAGCATGAATGCGTCCACCTGCTGATACAGAAAGTGCAGACATTTCCGTGTGTATTGTTGATTTTACAATTGTGATAGCTGCTTTATCATGCGCTAATATTCCAGGTCCTTTATCGCGGACAAGAACATTATTTAAAGTCTTTTCTTCTCCCTTATTTAATTCAATCTTCCCCAAAATTCCAGGAGTTTCAGGAGCTGATGTATTTGCATAAGTTGAACCGAAATGAGAAAAAATCAAAGTTCCAGCAATTGTACATAACAAAAAATTTTTCTTATAAATATATTTCTTACACATAGATATGCCTTTAGTATTTGGTATGCTTTGATGCTTACTTCACTCCCCTGATGGCGCAAGTACCCAGACAGTTTCTATATCATTATGTTTTTATTGTAAATAACAAAACGAATTATATCGATGGTGTTCTCTATGATTTGAAGTTTTGCTTCAGAAAAACTTTTTTCATGATCATAAAAAGTCGAGAAAAGTGGATTTCATAAAACCTAGCTTGGTTAAGCTTATGCTAAAAGCACTATGAAGTATGATATTTAAAAATTGTCTATTAAAGATAATCGCTATAAAAAGCTCTATAGCGTTGAGATGTATTATTTGATGCACTCACCAAAACGATCAGCAAATTTTTTCTGCTATAAGAAGAAGAGATGAGGGGGCTATTCACAGGCTTTCTTTAAAGAGGCTAAGGGTACCAAAGTCCATTTTTCTAAGGAAGCACAGCCCATTTCGCGATGGTGTTCATGAATGCTATAACGCTAAAGCCATAGAGTCCCATCATTTTTATGCTTACGAAGGAGCAAGCCCGTCACACATTTTGCTAGCTCCCAATGTTTGTGACAAGCCCTTGGCACTTGAGGCAGTTCATGAGAGGAATTCTCAGGCTTTTCTTATATAACTTTTCTCCACACGCCAGCCCTGCTTGTAACGTGCAAGAAAATTTTTAATTGATTCAACATAAAACAAGTTTGAAATGAGAGAATCCTACGATATTAGGGACTCTCATTCAACATGGAAAACAAAGAATTATCTTTATAAATCAATATACTGTATGGAATTAGAGGGATAAGCATTGTCAAAATGGTTTGCCTAAAAACGGTACATGGACATATAAATGAATCCTTACAGGGTAGTGTTAAGCTAATGGATTGAAGAAACAGGAGGATAAACATAGAAAAAGTATGAAGAGAGAGTTTCTTTTATCATTATCTTTTCCAATGTAGTCTTCTTTATATTGTCTAAAAATACACTTTGCTTAGCTTTATAGACAAATTCGATAATGAATATGCCGCGCGACTCGTGTAAATAGGATGGAAGGAGATTATTGAGGAGAAAGAAAAAAGTTTTAGGGGATAAGAATAGTAGCTTACATAGATTAAAAAAGGCAGTATACTATACTGCCTTTTTTATTAAATTGAATAGAATGAATAGGCTATTTACAGCCTTGATTTAAAACTGATAGCGTATACCACCTGAAAAGCTTGCACCACTTATACCAGTTTTCTGAAGCTTTTGTTGATAGCTTACATCACCATGAAGCNGGACGGTTGCTTTCAGTGGAAATAGTTTTTGTCAAACGTCCACCAACACGGATCAACCATTGAGAAGGATTTTTCATATCAACGGTAAAATTATCAGCATCTTCAATGGTATTAAACATCAAATGTTGATAGGCAATTTGTGCTTGTGGCTCAAATGTTAAACTCTCCATTCCGGTTGCAAACTCTTTGCCAACAGTGGTGGAGATACTAAACATTTTGGCATTTTGCAATTTTGCGGTTTTGCCAATGATAGCATTGCCGATATCTCCTTTTAGAATTCCATAGGATAACAGTGTATCCATATAGAAACCATTGTCATGCTGCACGCTGCCATAAGCTGTTAGTGACCATTTATCCAATGTGTTCTTACCGGCATCTGCTATGTCCTTTGGTGTGAACGACAGCTGCCCATAGGTGCCTACAAGACCGAAATGTGTTGTGGTATTTTGTCCTTCTAATGCCGCGAATGTGACTCCGGCTTGTAGAG
>NZ_JBHIOT010000127.1:0-2436 GCF_042195745.1 Bartonella sp. AP7XZML | reverse complement strand
AGGATGATACCCTTGATCCAAACGCTCCACCAAACGCATGCGACGAAGGCGAAGGCGTTATCCATATGGATGAAGAAGACAGATAAGTCTCTTGACATCAATCTAAATTGTATTACATTGTACTACAATTAAAGAGGAGATTTAGCAATGGGAAAAATTCAAGCACGCATACCTGATGAAGTTCAGGAGATTGCAAGTACAGTTATTAAATCTACAGGCTTAACTGTATCAGATGCAGTACGTATGTTTATGACTCGTATTGCTAAAGACCAAGCATTACCGCTTGATCTCTTCCAACCCAATCCAGAAACATTACAAGCGATTGAAGATGCCGAAGCTAGTCGTGTCAAGCATACATCTCTAGATGGCTTACGAACTATGATCCGTAATGATAAGGTTGGAATACGTAAATCTGAAAAAAAAATTTAAGTGCTTATGCGTGAAATCGTCTACACTCGGTCATTTAGACGCGACCTTAAACGCGAAAGCAGAGGTAGATATGCCAATGCACTAGAAGAAGATTTTCTGCTTGTAGTCAAAGTATTAGCGGAAGATGAACCACTCAAGGCACATTGGCGAGATCATGCACTAACAGGTCAATGGCGCGATTGTCGTGATTGTCATATAAAGCCAGACTTGGTTTTGATTTATCGAAAGCCAAATGCCAAAACACTAGAACTCTTACGACTCGGTTCACACTCTGAGCTGCGTTTATGATTAAAACAAAAAAGATGCTAGAAATGCGAGCAAAGAATTTAACCAATTATTTTTATAACTTGTCTCATTTTTTATTTGACAATGTAGCAACAATATGGATAATCGAATCAGGTGCCTAAGAAACACCTTAATAGTAAGCGGATTTGGTTACGAAACAATCTCTTCTCCGCACGTTTAAAGGCTTTGACTCATTGTATGTTACACGCATATAATGATCTTGTCGGGTGTAGTTACGCTATACAATACCCTTTTGGGAAAAGCATAACGACGGACTTACTACCGTGTTTCTTAGCACCCGGCACTTTTTAAAAGTGTCATTAAGAAACATCTAAATAGTAAGGAATTCTTATGAACACTCTTATAGAAATTAAAGAACAAAATATTGGTCAAGAAACTGTTCAAACGGTTAACGCACGTGAATTACATACGTTTTTAGAAGTCAACTCTAAATTTGCAGATTGGATTGTACGCCGTATTAAAGAATATGGATTTTTGGAAAATCAAGATTATGGTTTTACGTTTCTCAAAAATGAGAAACGTAAAAATGTTATAAGTAAAGAATATCATCTCACCTTAGATATGGCGAAAGAGCTCTCAATGGTTGAGCGCAATGAGAAAGGACGTCAAGCTCGTCGTTACTTTATTGAATGTGAAAAGAAACTAAAAAGTCAATTTGTTGATTATGATGATATACGTTTTGCTTTCCCAAAAGATTGGGATAAAATGTCTCCAACTAAAAAGGCTGTTTACATTTATGGACTTCTCCACATGCATCTTGTTAAAGCCTTTACGTTGGTAGAAGAAAGCAAGCATTACAAAGCCATAATCAAAGAAGCGAAACAAGTCTTAGAAAGATCTGTAGTGAAAGCCGCTTAAGTAAAAAATATGCCTCCCCTCCCCGTTCTCAACAATGGGGAGGTGGTCAAGATGCTTCTTCTAAAGCCGCTTGTTCCTTACAATTATTTTGGATAGGCGTTAAGCTAATCTGCAAATTTAAAGCACTCAAAACACTGAGAAAAGTAGAAAGCCGTGGGTCGCCTTTATCACTTAAAGAACGATAAAGAGACTCTCTTGATAGCCCTGTATTTTGGGCGATTTTACTCATTCCTTGGTTTTTCGCTATTATACCAAGAGCATGGGCAAGATACTTACTATCTTTGCTTTCAAGAGCATCTTCTAAAAGAATCCTTTGTGTCTCAGGTGTCTTGAAATATTCACTTGTGTCAAATTTAGTAATTTCCATGTTTCATTTCCTTTACTAATTGAAGAGCTTTTTCGATATCTTTTTGTTGTGTAGATTTATCACCCGCATTTAATAACAAAATGATTTGTTTACCTTGTTTTACAAAATAGATTCTATAGCCAGGACCATGATGTATTTTTAACTCTCCAATTCCACGGAAAAATTTTACATTTCCAAGAAATCCCGTTTCTATTCTTGCTATCCGTTTAACAATATGCGCTTGCGCAATCTCATCTTTTAAAGAATCTAGCCATTTTATAAAATGCTCTGTTTTGTATACTGTAAACATTTGTAACTTATAAGATACAATCATTACAATGTCAAATACATTCTTTTGTTCCAATGAAAAAGCGACATGAAGCTTAACCAAGCTATCTTTCCGAATGAGAAAGATGTCAATTTTTTAATCCAGCTCTGCTTTTTGCGGAGCTTTTTTTATGGAGAAGCATATGCGAAAAATATCATCAGAAGGACTT
>NZ_JBHIOT010000126.1:0-4048 GCF_042195745.1 Bartonella sp. AP7XZML | reverse complement strand
GGAGGTATGTGCAAATATTTCATATAAACGAAATCAATAATGAATGCATATATACAAAAGGTATCATATTGCAAACGCTCTTTTGAGATATGAAAACTTATCAAAAGGAATGTAAATAATGCGTATGATTTTTACTCACTCATTTGAATGAGAGAGCCTATAAACGCTTTTATGGCTATCAAACGTATCAATCATAACTCCTCCTTTGTGAGGTAGTCATTTGAAATAAAGCCCATGATCAAAATGCTTCTTTTAAAACGTTTCAATATACTGACTTTAAAATTGAGTTGAGTAAATTAAAATAACTTACATTCTAAAATCAAAACGCTTTTTAGATTCATCTCAATACAATCAAAAGCAAATGCCTATTAAACTAATGTCTTTTTTAAAACGTTCTTTTTACATCTGTAAACGTTGGTTTTCAAAACAATCTCTCATAAGACAAATAAACAACCGCTTTTATCAAAGGTAAGGCTTTAAAAACTGTTATAAACATCAGTTTCAAACGTTTAAACGTTCACTTAAAGAGGGTCTCATAAGCGTATTTTTAAACTATAACTTTTAAAACGTTTCTTAGTACCAAGTCTAAAGTAGATAGTAATTCTACTGCCATGGCATTGTCGCTTCCATTTTTTTGTGGAAGCGAATACAGTTGCGTTCTTCAAAACTAGCTATGCACTATATTCATTAAAAGGCTTTTGATTTCATAAGATATAAAATACCTCTTTATCGTTTTCTAAACTTTTAGACAGCATTTTAAAATGCGATCTTGTCCTTAATCCTTTTATGCAATCTTTAAAATGTTCGGTGTTATTGATGATGCTGTTATGACAGCTCTCTATTTTGCGCTCGCCAATTTTGGCGAACGTTAATTTACTCTTTTATGCGATTAACAATCCAATCTTTAAAATAAGAAGTAATCTTTAAACGTATGTTATCGATAGTTCCAAACGACTAAATTTTAAACAATGCGATTTCTGCTGTGATAAAAACGTATCATAAGATTTATAAACTGTTATGAATGATATCTGCTTTTCATTTCATTGAACGTTTACATGCGTTATAATATTAGCATCATGATTTGCTTTTTATGGTCTATTCATACATGGCAATCTTATATAAAAAATGGTCAAATGAATCATGCATAAAAAGATGGATTCTTGAGTGGATTCATATAAAATAATTGCAAGCAAACTATTGACTTTATTGTGTTTTTTGATATTATACTGAGTACTATCTCTAAAAGTGATTTCATCTTTTCACTTACCGGTCGTGGTCCTCTTTCACATACGATGATGGCGGCGTATATGAGAAAAAATAAAATTGAAGCTTGCCCCCATGGTTTTCGCTCTAGTTTACGCGATTGGCTAGCAGAAACAACCGATGCCCCCTATGAGGTCGCTGAAACTATTCTAAGTCATACAGTAGGAGGACAAGTAGAGCGCTCCTATCGTCGTACTGACTATCTAGAACAGCGCCGTGTCTATATGGATAAATGGGCGGCTTATGTCACGGGTCAAACCTAAAATATGGGGTGAATAACCCCATGATCTGTGGATAACTTTCTCTCTCTTCTCTCTCATTCTTTCTCAATAGGAGTCATAATTTATCACATTAGAAATTGTATAATAAAATATTGTTTTCTATAAATAAAACATCTTTCTAAATGAACCAAAATGTGGTTAATAAATGATTATGATTTGTTTTTATAGTGAAAGGATTTTAGAATGACAGAAAATGATATTCTTTTAACAGACCGTGAAAGTGCAAAATTGCTTCATATGAGTGTCTCAACTTTCCGCCGTCATGTAACCAATGGCTCTTTGCCAAAACCTTTAAAATTTGGTTTTTTATCGCGTTGGTTACAATCAGATCTTTTGAATGTCATCGAGCAAGCAAAACAGCAACGTTATAACGACGCGGCATAAAAAGAAAACCTTGTCACGTAAGGACGGACAAGGCTTTCTCAAGCTCATCAAACCTGGTGCTTTATTTGGTGTAAATTCAAGGCTTTCTCTGCTGAAGCAAGACTTAAGGCTGGCATTCAAGTTGTTCTGAATGTTTTTTACAATAAGGGCTATTTAAGCGTCTCTCAACACTTCGCTGAGGCGTGATAGAACCACTAAGAGGATACACCGGAATCCTATCATCTTGACAATTTTCACACCACTTTCCATTTTCACTTCTATAGTGGAAGCCAGATTGAAGCATACAAGTATGAATTATTGCCCATTCACCGAAACCTAATCCACTATTTTCTGTATCGGCATTATAAGGAGTTGGCTTACCACACTCTAACAATGCTTTTGCTACTTCAGTAGAATCTGCATCTGGCTTTTGCCATATAACAAAGTATTTTGAAGGAGGCTTTGAGTCACATCCAGCGATACTTAACAAAGCCATGCAACTCAACAGTTTTAAGATTTTCTTCATTTTTCCCCTCTTTCAATGGATTTATTTACGATAAAACAGAGCTCATAAACCTATTGATATTTCCTGTCACCGCTGCTGAAAACAACAGTGAACAATATTGAAATGGTTAATTGAGGAAACAATCCCGCCATTCCAAGCGAAGGCAAGGAGGGGGATTGTTGATCATCACTTAAGGCTTGCATTCATCCGCATTTTTATACCTTTTACAAAAAGGGCTATTTAAGCGCTTCTTGACACTGCGCTGTGGTATGACAGCACCTGGACGACAAATCGGCAAGTTTTTCTCTTTAAAAGTATAACACCAATATGGTCCTCCCCATTTGTAGTGGAATCCTGCTTGAATCATGCAAGCATCGATGGAAGCCTCTGCATTGATGCTTAGCTTTCTATTTTCTGGAAAAACATCATAAGGGGTTGGCATACCACATTCTAACAAGGCTTTTCCTATCTCCGTAAAATCTGCACCAGGTTTCTCCCATGCACTCAAAACTCCTGGTGGAGGCTTGTCGATGTTACATCCAACAATATTTAACAGAATGAGACCACTTAATAATTTCAAGATTTGTTTCATTTTTTTCTTCCTGAATATTTTGAATAAATTGGCGTACGATTAGGTAATCCATAAGCCTGTCGACATATTGAACCTGCATTACCATAACAAGCATGGACACTTGGGTAGCCCTTAAATATTTGCCCTGCTTCTTTCCAAGGACCACTTCCAGGAGGTATTTGCTCAAAAGTGTAAGGATTTTTGCCAATCTTTGTACCCACAAAGTCATTTTTATGATTTTCCAAGTTTACGTAATCCTGCTTTCCATCACTTAAGATATATAACGTATCTGCCATGTTTTGAGTATTATAAGCTGGTCCAAAGAAATTAATCGTTGTTTTCTTTGCTATACCATGAACACCATGCTTTTCTAAATCATGCGATCCATTGCCCGCTGTCATACTGCCGCGGCTATGCGCATCAGTATGCAATCCTATATTGCCAAGGCTATACAACAGATTCTGGTACTTCTTCGTCGAATTGGTCAAAATACCCAACTTACCTTCTAGAGCATACTGATACCCTGCAATGAACAACTCTACCAAGAACGAATCGCTATGAGGGAACATCAGAAAATAGTGCGGATCATTCTTGTTATCAGCCAACTGAACCGCATTATGGGCTGCGTCATCTGGTGTTGTAAAAATACCATTGAGAAAAACATGAACCTTGCCATCAGAACCTTTTTGTAAATTCTGTTGTTCTTCAGGCGTTAAATAATGATATTGCGGCTGCGGGTTTCCATGACTGTCTCTTATAGGATTTCCATTTTCATCTTTTGCATAGATCACATTGCCATTTTCATCGTGATCCACGGTAGCCAGATAATGCTCTTTGATAAACATGTTTACAAAGCCCTGTTCAAAGATATTAATTCCTTCATCCGATAAATCATTGATCATACCTACGCGATTATGCACTGCTCCCTCAAGCGATGCGACATCTAGCTGTCCTACTGCTTGGTGGGCTGCTGCGGTGTTGCGATTGAGAGAGCCAATGATTTGTCCAGCATCTTGCCCCATCGCCCTCTGTCCAGTTGTATCAGTAAGGATGATAGTCCCATCG
>NZ_JBHIOT010000125.1:0-8686 GCF_042195745.1 Bartonella sp. AP7XZML | reverse complement strand
AAGCGCTTCGGTTTAACGCTACAGGAGGCAAAAAATCCACTTTCTGGTACCTATATCGGGCGGCTTTGTTTACAAGGCGTGATTACACAAGAGCAATATGATGCCGCGCAACAGTACCTACAGATAAGAAATAATTACCTTTGTGCAAAGGGCTTGCCTAATGCAATTTATGACGAAATGCCATCATCTACTGATGACAAAGCAAGAGATAAATGGGTAGCATTTGCAACAGAGCAGTTTATAAACACGCAAGAGGCACTAAAAGAAGCGCAATGCCTCTATAGACAGTATAATCTTTATGCAGCACTACAGTACCTCGTGATAGAAGATCAAATGCTACCACACCTTGTGAATTCACTACGCGTTGCTCTTAATGCTCTTCAGAAACATTTTGATCGTTAAATGACAATCTCTATTACGGTTTCATTATATTGTATATCGTTCGTAAGTCTCTACAAAACCTAGCTGTTTTTTTTATGCCTCTCCCATTATCGACTCTCATACTAGACACTAAATCAACAACTTGTGTTTCGGGGTTAATGCCATTTCCACTCGGAGAACTAAGAAATTTTTTTGCGTAATAAAACATTGGATCTGTACTACTCATAGACATGTTGTATGCCCAAATAAAATTTTCTTCACTCCAATTATGTTCATAGCGTAAAGTATTTATTACACTAGGTAGCATCGCCCATGACATCTCCTTATTATAATCACCCCTTAGTAAATTCACAAAGCGTCCACATAAAACAATAAGTATGTGACGATGCCATACAGTGTCAAATTTGGCAGTTATATTTTGATAGCCATTTTTGTATGCAAATTGATTTGCTTCGTGTTGCTTGTCGAAATGCGTAAAGTCTTCATATTCTTTACTTGCATATTTATCGTAAAGTTTATTGTACTGCTCTATAGTATCTACACGTGTAAATGTACGTGTAAATCCAAATGACGCTGATGCAGGTAGCGCTGATATAGAAAAGAAAGCTATAAATGTTATGATGCGTGTTATGGATAATGATTTCATCATTTTGAACCCTTAATTATTCATAAGTGCTGTTTAACTGATTCCCTTTGAAATTATCAATATGTGTTATTTTTATGTTGACAAAGTGTAGCAAATCGTATTTAATGACATTACTGTACTTAGGCGTATTGTGTCTAGAGAGGGAAATGTACAGTTCAAAATCCCCGCAAATGCGGGGTTTTTTATTATCTGGAGGGCGTATTTTATGACATCAGAAAATACACAGCAGGCTCCACAACCCATTAAAAAGCGTATACCCCCAAAGGCAGGTCAAGGGCGTGTCAAAGGCGTTCCAAATAAAGTGACGCGCATTTTAAAAGAAGCAGTGGTTAAGGCTGCTGAGAATGCTGGGAATAAAATTGGCAAGGATGGTTTGATTTCTTATTTGGAAAAGCAGGCTATAGAATGCCCCGCTGCTTATTTAGCGTTGCTTGGTAAGGTGTTGCCTTTACAGGTAACAGGTGAAGATGGGGGAGCCATTAAGGTGATAACGCGTGTAGAAATCGCGCCTTTGGTCAATGACAACACGACAGATTAGTATTGTACCAAAACTCATTCCTATTTTTGCAGGGGACGCTTTGGTGCGAGCGGCTTGGGGTGGACGAGGGTCTGGGAAGACAAGATCATTTGCATTGATGGCTGCTTTAAAAGGCTATCAATTTGGTATGCAGGGGATATCGGGGACCATTCTTTGTGCACGTCAGTTTCAGAATTCTTTGGCAGAGAGTTCATTGGAGGAGATTAAGCGCGCCATTGAAGCGCACGACTTTTTAAAGGACTATTACAAGGTTGGGGAATCTTCGATTAAGTCGATAGATGGTCGCGTAGCCTTTCAGTTTTCTGGTCTGGACCGTAATATTGCGAGCATTAAATCCATGGGGCGTATTTTGCTTTGTTGGGTTGATGAGGCAGAGCCCGTTACAGAGACGGCTTGGCAAACGCTTATACCGACTTTGCGAGAAGAAGGAGAGGGATGGCGGGCAGAATTATGGGTGACATGGAACCCGTTGCGAGAGAATGCCCCCGTTGAGAAGCGGTTTCGCTTTTCAGACAATGAAGCCATTAAGCGTGTAGAGATCAATTGGTCAGACAACCCGAAGTTTCCCAAGATCTTGAATGAAGCGCGGCTTGATGATCTGAGAAACCGTCCCGAGACCTATAAGCATATCTGGGAAGGGGCTTATCTTACAGCGGTTCAAGGCGCTTATTATCAAAAGGAAATGTTGGCAGCCGAGCAAGAGGGGCGGATAGGGCGCGTTGCGCGTGATCCTTTAATGCAGATACGCGCCTTTTGGGATATCGGGGGCACAGGTGCTAAGGCAGATGCTACGGCGATATGGATAGCGCAATTTGTTGGTAGGGAGATCAGAGTACTTGATTATTACGAAGCACAGGGACAGCCGTTATCGGAACATATCGGTTGGTTGCGTCACAATGGTTATGAGAAGGCATTGATGGTGTTACCCCATGATGGGGCGACCAGAGACCGTGTGCACAATGTGAGTTTTGAGAGCGCTCTTAAACAGGCAGGCTTTCAAACAAAAGTTATCCCTAATCAGGGAGCAGGAGCTGTTAAGATACGTATAGAAACAGTCCGCCGTGTTTTGCCTTCTGTTTGGTTTAATGAAAAGACGACGGTAGCAGGACGTAAGGCACTGAACTGGTATCACGAGAAATGGGATGAGAAGCGCAATATTGGCTTGGGAGCAGAGCACGATTGGTCCAGTCATGGGGCAGATGCCTTTGGACTGATGTGTATTTCATACAAACCACCAAAAGAAATACAAAAGCGACCAGCTTATAGCGGCAGAACGGAATATGAGAGTACCTCATGGATGGCAGAATGATGTATGATGAAGAGCATTTAGATAAAGAAAGTAACGCATCAGATTTGTCGACAGAAGGCTTATTTCGCAAGCTTGTGAGCTGGTACAAAGAAGATGTGGAGCATGTGAATAAATGGCGTGAACATGCGCGGGAGGATTTTGGTTTTTACAATGGTGATCAATGGAATGAAGAAGATTTATCGGCGTTAAAAAAGCAACGCCGCCCCGTTATGACCTTTAATCGTATTGCCCCATTGGTCAATGCCGTTGTGGGGTCAGAGCGTAATAACAAGCGCGAAGTGCAGTTTATTCCCCGTCAAGTAGGGAAGGCATTGCCTAGTGAATTGCTTACCGGTGCGGCAGAATGGTTTCGGGACATGGCGCATGCAGAATACGCTGATAGTGATGCTTTCCAAGATGCGGTTATCTGCGGCATGGGGTGGACTGATACACGGCTTGATTATGAGAACAGCCTCGATGGTGAACCGGTCATTACGCGTTTAGACCCGTTAAAGATGGTTTGGGATAGTGCAGCGGTGCAACCGAATTTAACCGATGCGCAACGTTTGTGGTATGTAGACCGCAAGCCGTTAGAAGTAGCTAAGCAGATGTTTCCCAAATCTCATTGGACAGAGCTGAGTGCAGATTGGGCAAGGGATGGGAGCTCTCATGAAGGTGTTCACCATAATGATCTTGATTATTACAGTGATGAAGGGAGCATTGATGTTGAAAACGGTCGTCGGATGGTCACGCTTGTTGAATGCCGTTGGTTTGAAAGCGAGCGATATTACAAAGCGCCCGATTTAAGCACTGGAGAACTTCGTGATTATAGCGAGGAAGAATTTAAGCAGCTCCAGTGCATGATGCCCGATATCCAAGGGGCAGCTTTCAATAAAAAGGTCGTAAAACGTGCTTTTTTAGGGAGAAAATTGCTTGAATCCCCTGATCAACCTTTGGTTCCAGCGGGTCAATTGGGTTGGGAGTGTATAACAGGGTATTTTGATAAGATAGAACGGCAATTTTATGGGGTTGTCCGTCCGACAAAAGATCCACAACGATGGGCGAATAAATATTTTAGTCAAGTGATGTATATCCTTAATAGCCAATCCAAAGGGGGGCTTATTGTCGAGGAAGGGGCGTTTAAGGACATCAGGCAGGCTATGCAAGATTGGGCGCGGGCTGATGCGTTGCTAGTTGCTGAAGATGGCGCTCTTGCAGAAGGCAAGATACAACCAAAGCCTGTAGCACAGTTTCCAGAGGGCTTTTTCCAGCTGTTTAATGAAGCTAAGGAAGCAATTAATCAGGTGACGGGTTTATCACCCGAATTCATTGGTACAAGGGAAGTGACACAAGCGGGTATTTTGGAGGCACAACGACGCCAATCCAGTTTAAATCTGCTTGCTTGTCTGTTTGATGGTTTACGTTTGTACCGCAAGCGGCAAGGTAAGATTATTTTGCACTTGATACAGAATTACTTGTCCGATGGTCGTTTGGTACGGATATCTGGTGAAGAGAATGCGCAATATATTCCATTGACGCGTGAAGAAGTAACGAGTGTCGAGTATGATATTGTAGTTGATGATGCGCCAACCAGCCCGAATGAGAAAGAGCGCACCTTCGGTATCATCACACAGCTGCTCCCATTGCTTCAAAATGCCATTACGCCGGATATTATGCTTGATCTACTTCGTTACTCACCCTTGCCTGCGTCATTACTCAATCGTGTCAGTGAGAAGTTCCAACAGCAACAAATGGCACAACAACAGCAGATGGATCCCGAGCAGGAAATGAAGTTGCAGGAAAAGCAACAAGACTTAGAGACGAAAGCACAGATGCATCAGATGGATTTGCAACAAAAGCAGATTGATCTTTTTGTGCATCAAGAGAGAGCAAAAACAGACGCAGAACTGATGAAGCAACGCTATGAGATTGAACGGCAGAAGCTTCTCAATGATCAGGCACACAATCAGATTATGCGAGAGCGAATAGCATTACACAGAGGTATGCATAGTTGAGAAAGGTGAAAGAATGAATGCAGAAATGAATGAAGCTATGAATGAAGATTACAGAGTTGGAGCACCGGTCTTTGATGATGAGAGCTCTTTTGATGCTGGCACTTATGATGGTGAAACGATTGATAATGATGATGTCACCTCTCCAGAGCCGGTTGCACAGCCCGTTGAAAAGCCTTCAGAGATTGTTCCTAGTATAGAACAGCAGCGTGTGGAGCAACAAGCCAAACAAGCCCGTGAAGCGCTTGTCAAGTTTTATGAACCCCAATCCCAGACGCCAATGGTTGAAGGTGAAAATGCACCCCCAGACCTACGTGAGGACCCTGTTCGTTTAGTGGCGTGGATGTTAGATAAGATTCAAAAGCAAGATGCGTATATTAGGGAACAGAAAGAAGCGCTAAGACAAGCTGAGGAACAGCAGCAGCACGATATGCGTCTTGGTGAATTTTTTAATAATTCTGTTAAGTCGTTTCAAAATAAATCCAGTGATTTTGATGCCGCGGCAAATTTTCTTTATGAGGCACGCGCAAAGGAATTGAGTTCTTGGTCATCACTTTATCCTGAGTATGGACAACAAAACACAATAGATGCGATTATAAGAGATCAATTGCATGCGCTTGTAGCGACTTGTGCACAAAGAGATCTCAATCCGGCAGAAGAAATTTATAGAATAGCACAAAACCTTGGCTATCAGAACCAAGCAGTGCAAGCGAATAATCAAGTTGCAGAACTTCAAAGCCGTCAGAATTCTGCGCGGACTTTGACAGCATCTGGAGGAGGGGGGAGTACTGGACCAATGACTTTAGCAAGCATTGATAGGATGTCAGAAGAAGAATTTGACGTTTGGATATCAAATCCGAAAAATAAAGCGATTTTTCGGCAATTACACGGTGCAGGTAACGGGTATTAAGAGTGCATTTTATAGAAATTAGTCTGTTTTATACAGGGCTATGATCCGGCTTTTAAGCCGGTTTTTTTTTACAGCAAAGAAAGGTAAAATCAATGGCATTAACAACAGTTAGAGCAGATGATCCTCATGCGATAAGCACGTGGTCAAAATTATTAAATACAGAAGTTTCAAAGGCGATACCTATTGCCCCCCTTATAGGCAAGGGTTCAAACAGCATTATTCAACTTAAAACCGAAACACAGAAAGGCAGAGGGGATTGTGTTACCTTTAGCTTACGGACACAGCTTTTGGGACGTGGTGTCACCTCGGGACAGACGCTTGAAGGGAATGAAGAGGCATTACAATTCCTTTATGACAGACTCTATATTGACGAGCTTTCGCATGCAGTTCGTGTAGAAAATGAAGGTAGTATAGCGCAACAACGTACAACGTTTGATTTACGTGATGAAGCCAAAAATGGTTTGGTTGATTGGTATGCAGACCGCTTAAGCATGATGTTTTTCATTCAAGCTTGCGGATATACAGCAAGGACGCTCTCTTTTGAAGATCGGATGATAGATATCGAGAATGTGCATTATGGATTTAATGAACCTCTGGCACCAAGCAGTAAGCGAATTATCCGTCCAGATGGTAAAACCAAGGATGAAGATCTCCGTGAAGCGCCAAAACACAGCTTTAGTTTGAAGCTTATTGACGAAGCTGTAAAAATGGCGAAACTTGCTAATCCCAAAATTCGACCAGTACGTGTGAATGGAGAGAGTGTTTATGTTCTCTATTTGCACCCAACACAAGTGATGCAATTGCGTACCAATACAGAGACTGGTCAGTGGCTTGATATACAAAAGGCGGCTTATTCAGGTTCGCGTGCGAAGAATCCGATCTTTGATGGTTCACTAGGCATGTATAATGGTGTGATTTTACGTGAATCTGAACATGTTACTCATGGTGTAAAATCGACAGATAGTACAGCGAAAAAAAGTGTTCGTCGCGCTGTTTTGCTTGGTGCACAAAGTATCGTTATGGCTTTTGGGAACAATCGCAATGTCAATCGCTATCAATTGGTGGAAGAGCATTTCGACTATCAACGTTACTATGGTCTGTCTGCGAAAACACTGATTGGCATGAAGAAAACCCGTTTCAAATTTCCAAATAGCGCACAAACAGCGCAAGATTTTGGAACGATTGTTATCCCCACCTACAGTGGTGAACCTGATAATTAATCATAGGGAGGAAACAAGACATGGCAGATCAATTACCCCCTCCATTACAGGGAAGAAATCTTCACACCCAACAGGTAAGTTTCTTACGTTTGAATATCTCACATAAAGAGAAGCATCTCACAGAAAAAATCGGGATTTTGCCTCGTGGTGCTTTGATCACTTCAATAAAAGCGTTCGTTAAGACGGCATTTTCAGAAGCGAAATTGAAGATTGGCAGCACTTATGGCGGCAATGAGTTTGGCGAAAAAGATATCAAAGCCCAAAATACGCAAGATTTTACACCAACAGACCAAAAGGTTTTTACTCCAGAGGATAAAGAAATGACCCTTTATGCAACACGAGATAAAACCACTGATGCTGGTGAGTGTGTTGTGGTTGTGCAATTTGTGACAAATCATTGAGGGGATAAGACATGGCAGATTATTTACCACAGCCCTTGCAAGGGAGAAGCCTTCATACGCAGCAGATAAGCTTTTTGCGGCTTAATTTTAGCTATGAAGATAAAGAACAGGCGATGAAGATAGGTACCCTCCCTCGTGGTGCTTTGATTACTTCAATTAAAGTGTATGTTAAGACAGCATTTTCGGACACGAAGGTTAAAATAGGCAGCACTGCTGGCGGGACTGAATTTGGTGAAGCAGAAATCAAACAGCAGGCAGTCAAAGAAGTTAAGCCAACCAATCAAAAGGAATTTGTCCCTTATGATGAAGAACTTACTCTCTATGCTAAAGCTGATAAGACAGTCCAAGCAGGTCAAGCAAGTATAGTCGTTGAATTTGTGACCAATCACTAAAATTGAGAGGAGATATCTATTAACTCCTCTCAATTTATGAAGTAGCAGATTGTACCAAGAGTTGTAAATTAAGGGCAGATAAGACAGCGACTAAAGTAGAAAGCTTGGGGTCACCCGTTTTGCTTAAAGAACGGTATAATCCACTGCGTTCGCGATTGGTTTCTTTTGCTAAAGCACGCATATTTTGTGCTCTCGCAACAATACCAATGGCATCCGCTATATGAGCAGCATCACCAGTTTTGAAGGCTTCATTTAAAAAGACTTCTTGAGATTCTGGTGTTGTAAGGTGTTTTTCAAAGTTAAAGGTTTTCAATTTCATTTTTAAGATCCTTTAAAAGAGATAAGGCTTTTTGAATATCACTGGATTGTGTGGATTTATCACCACCACAAAGCAATATAATGATTTTATCGCCTTTTTTTGTGAAATAAACTCGATACCCAGCCCCATAGTGGATACGCAATTCACCTATACCATTAAAAAATTTAACGTCACCTAAAAGTCCTGAACGAATTCTATGAAGTCTTCCAAGAATTATATCGGCAGCTTTTCTGTCTTTAAGCTTTTCTAACCATTCATCGAATTCATCTGTTGTTTTTATTATCGCTACCATTAGTGCACTGTAATACACATGATGTGTAATGTCAATAACAATATTTTTCACAGAAAGGTATTCTGATGACGCGTCATTATATTCGGGTTAAGACGGGGGGACCAATACCGGCAAAACAGGATGTTTATCGTCATAAGAGGACACTTTCGCACTTAGTGTCGGTCATTCAAGATGAGATTGATGACATAGCCGATGAGTATGTTCATCAAATCCAAGAAAGCATTTTTGCAGCCATTCGTTTTTGTGAACGGGAGACCTTTTACTTTAACGAAAGCCGTGATGTGGTG
>NZ_JBHIOT010000124.1:0-1653 GCF_042195745.1 Bartonella sp. AP7XZML | reverse complement strand
ACAAAGCCTTCTCTCTGTTGCTGGTTTGAATGCTTCTGAAGATTACGCAAATTTTTTAACCAAAACCCTTTCTGGTAAGAGAGATAAGAGTTCCATAATAAATGTTTTGACAGAAGGTAGCCGTTCTGCGCGAGTTGGAAATGTTGGTGATAAGAAAGTGCCACAGCTTACAAGAATAGCGGTTAACGATAAAAGCATGAGTGCGGATAATATTGCTGTGCGAAAATTGCCAAAAACATTTGTTAAAAAAGGGCGGATGCTGCCTGTTGAGGGAGATAATAGTGATGATATTTTGCTGTCTGGCGTTAATAGTTTAGCAAGGAGGGTGAGTACATATGCAACTAATGATGATATAAAACTGGGGAAAAGTCCGAATGCGAAGGGTAATAGTATTATTGCTATTGGTAACAACATACAGGTACATTCACAAAATAACCTGTTTGAGGCTGTTACTATTGTTGGCAACAACGTGCACGTCAACAGTGCTGGTACTACCGCTATTGGTGGACGGTCAAGAGCGGAAGCGTTGCACAGTGTTGCGCTAGGTGTAGATGCTGTCGCTGATAGGGCTAGTGGTGTTTCTGGCTATTCTCCTAATAAGAAAGCGAGTGCAACAAGTGCTGACGCTCAATGGAAGAGTGGTTATGGTGCTGTGAGTGTTGGTGATGTCAGCGAGAAGAAAACGCGACAAATTATAGGGGTAGCAGCTGGTTCTGAACTGACTGATGCTGCTAATGTTGCGCAGATAAAGTCATTACAAGATTACGTAGATAAAGGTTGGCAGCTGTCTGCTGGTGGTGCAGATGCTACAACTATTGGTATAGAGAGCAAGATCGATTTATCAGCGGCAAGTACAAATCTTCAAATTAGCAAAGGCAAAGATAATAATAATATAAAATTTGATCTAGCTAAGGAAATCNGATAGATGCTGGGGGTAAAAAGATTACAGGAGTGTCTGATGGCACTGGAGCGAACGATGCAGTTAATTTTTCACAGTTAAGCAAAACCAATGAGAGTCTTTCGTCCACAGCGAGAAATCTGGAAACGGCTATGGCCAATACATCAAAATATTTTGGTGGAGGTGCAGGCGTTGCTGGTTCTGCCATGACGGGACCAACTTATAACTTATCCAAGATTGATACAAAGGGTAATATAACAGAGGGCTCTTTTAAAGATGTTGGGAGTGCTTTTGCAGGTCTTGATACAAATATCAAGAATGTGAATGCACGGATTAAAGAGGTTTCTGAAGGAGTAGCACAGGATTCTTTGTTATGGAATGATGAGGTCAATGCTTTTGTAGCGCGTCATGAGAAGAAGCAAGAAGAAAAAGGCAGAGTTGTAAGGACACAGGAAAACAGTAGAATTACGTTTCTAGAAAAGGCTGAGATCAGCCCCGGCTCAACGGATGCTGTCATTGGTAGTCAACTTTATGCAATGGGTAACACGCTTGCATCCTATTTTGGTGGAGGTGCTGGTTATGATGAAGTGGGCATATGGAAAGAACCGGATTTCAAGATCAAGCAGTTTGGTGAGGATGGTACTTCTTTTGACAAGAATTATAAGAATGTAGCTGATGCACTTGCCGGTGTTGGAAGTTCTATCACGAATGTTCAGAATAAATTGACTGAACAGGTTAATAATGTGATTACCAAA
>NZ_JBHIOT010000123.1:0-4573 GCF_042195745.1 Bartonella sp. AP7XZML | reverse complement strand
AACAGCAGCATAAAGAGCAACAGCAAAAGCATTATTAACCGGTGCATCAATGAGTTCCGCAACACGTGAACCATAATCACGTCGCATTACACGCAAACCAATCCGCGTTGACAAAATATCAAGGATTGATTGGCGTAAATGATCAATGCCGGTTAATGGCTTTCCCGTTGTACGGTCCATTCCACTGTTCAATTGGGACCTCCAGTCATCGAGCCACCAGGGGAAACACCACCATGAACATGGGTTGCTCCTACATTGGTGTCGTTATGCTTTAGTTCACTTGAATGAATGGAAACATTATTCCCAGAATGAAGAGAGATACTATCATTCGAATTCAGAGAAACGCCACCACCTGCCTTCAAAGAGATGCCGCCTTTTGCGTTTAAATTTATATCGCTTTTTGAAACAATCTTTATGCCTTCCGGTGCGGTAAGCTCTAGATTCCCACCATCACCTTTTAGTGACACACCATCAGCGATTGTCAGGATAAATTTTCCACCTGATTTGATATGAATTCCATAAGTATTTTGTTCATCATCATATTCAAGGCTGGTTCCATCAGGGTATATCGTTCGGTGAATGCTGCCCTTATCGGCTGCTTGATTAGCATCGGTGTGAAGTGAACCAATAATCACCCCTTGTGATAAATCCCCTGATGATGAAACAACAATCACTTGCTCTCCAACATCGCGTCCTTCATAAGAACGTGTTTTACCGGCGCGGGCTTGTGTGTCTGGAATCCAGTCACTGACAAGATTGCCACTTTTTATCCGATAGCGTGCGTTTTTATGGTCGACATGGCTAATCTTCCCCACCACAACCATATTGGCCACACGTCTCTTTAGATCTGTGATCTCTTTATCGCGCCGCTCTAACATGTCCACCTTCAATTTTATGGTATTTATCTTTATTTCTCACGCCTGTTTCTGGTTCAAAGCTTAAGAAAGGTTCAACGAGTCTTGCTGTTACACTGCTTTCTTCTTCATCCATGTTGGGGATATTGGTGACGTAAGTTACGTCAAAGGTTAAAATTGCACCGTGGAGTGCTAGAGCGCCATTATCACCAAAGGCAAAAGTAATATTTTGCAGGCGGCATATCTCAACGGTGTTGTTAAGATTGGGATTAANGCATAGCATTCAACATCTACTGTTAAAACACGCCGCCTTAAGCCAAAATCATGTCCATCTTCAATGGTTTCATTTTGCGTTGAGATATTAATAGCTGGCATTGTTTCAATAAATAAATTGAAGTCACGCATATTGAAAACATTGTCACCAGCCACTGTTTTTGCCGCCCTTATCAAAGCAACAAATGTTTCTCTTATCGTCTCTCTCGGATGCATGAGTGTTCCTGTCATTTAACATTTATCCTTTTCTTAAAACTAGTATCATGTTATGATACATAAAAGAACGAATAGAGGTGATTTGGTGATTGAATCTTTTGCGGATAAGCGGTGTAAAGATCTTTTAGAAGGCAAGACGCCTAAAGGTTTTCCTGCGACATTGGTACGCATAGCACAAAGAAAATTGTTTATGCTCGATAAAGCAGTTGATCTTAAAGATTTGCGCAGTCCTCCAGGAAATCATTTAGAAGCATTGAAAGGAGAGCGTAAAGGTCAATATTCTATTCGTATTAATAACCAGTTTCGTCTTTGTTTTGAATGGCGTATTAATGGCGCCTATGAAGTTGAAATTATAGATTATCATTGATCTATAGGAGGTCGAGATGAAAAATTATATTGCAATACATCCAGGAGAAATTTTACGGGAGGAATATTTAAAAGAATATGCTCTCTCTGCTTATGCCCTTGCAAAAGCATTGAATGTTCCACGCACGAGGATAGAACGTATTGTTGCGGAAAATAGTCCAATAACTCCTGATACGGCTCTCAGATTGGCTTCTTTTTTTGATACTACAGCTGAGTTCTGGCTTAATATGCAAGCTGCTTATGATGTTCATATTTTACAAGCAGAAAAAGCAGATGAATTTGCCAAAATTAATAAGTTTGAATGTAGAACTTAACCACCTCCCCATTTTAAGAACGGGGGGGTTATTTTTTAATTAAGCAACCTTTTTAATGGGGCTCTCGAAATTTGGTTCATAAGCGCGTAACAAAGAATCCATGCTATGCGGTAACTCTGAATCACCAAAATCTGTTAGAACTGTTAAGATTTTAAGCATACTTGGCATCTCATCTTGAAGTTTTAAAATCAAAACCTTTTCTATTAATTCCATAACTTCAACTATGGCATTACAATTTTCATCTCCAATGCTTCGATGATCAGAAAACTGATACAGCGCCATCCACAAATCGCATAAGAAATCAATACTGGTATTCATTGTACACCCCCAAAGATTTGTTCTCTCAAACATGCCAATCCTCTCGAGGTGATTTTCGTTGAAGGGAGTACCTTTTCTGTACCATCCGGTCTTTGAATGGTGATCGCAGGGCAATCCATGAATCCTTTCTTGATTTTATCCTGATAAGGTAACAGAGGCGCTCCTGGAGCACGTCGATAGACCCAATCATGTTTACGCAAGTAATCCGTTAAATCCTTAGGTCTTACCTCTAACATCTTTGCTGCTTCAATAAGACCAAACAAACCATCAGAACGCTTTAAACCTTCCAAAGCTTTTGCTTTTGGTGCTAATTCAGCGATAACATGATCTTTATGATCGATTTGATTTTGTAAGTGATTCAAAACACCAAGCAATGCTTCCGGTTTGGAGTAGTCAACTTGTGGTGTCACTACTTGTTTCAAAAGCTGTTCGCATTTGATAAAGTATTGGCGTGCCTCATGCCCTTTATCATTACGCTCTATCATCGAAAGATGTTTAGCCATGTCTAACGTAATGTGGTATTCTTTTATTTTTCCACCCCGGTAAAAATTTACCGCAGTTATAAAGTTTATATTTTCCTGAAATTTACATTCTTTAACGCGATTTTTAATCCAATTTCTAAATTCAGACTTTATTTCCAAAAACGCATGCAAATCACGCGCGTTAACAGTTTGAACAGTTTCCTGATCAATAACCCGTTCTTTAATTTCTATAAGAGTGTTCATAGTGAACTCCTATCGATTAGAGGTTTCTTATTGACATTCCAGAAGAATGCCGGGCGCTAAGAAACACGGTCGATAGTCCGTCGTTACGCTTTCCCCATAAAGAGTATTGTATAGCGTAACTACACCCGACAAATCTATTATATGCATGTAGCATATAATGAGTCAAAGTCTTTAATGTGCGGAGAAGAGATTGTGTCGGCAATTTATCCGCTATCGATTTAAGGTGTTTCTTAGGCACCTGATTCGATTATTCATACTCCTACTATAATGTCAAGCCACTTTCGATAATTTTTAAATTTTTGCTATTGGCAATTTGTAATTATTGTAAAAAAATAGTTGATTTATACCTTAAGATAAAATATATTCAACTTATCAAGATTAATTATACGTCCTTTGGAGTTCTATTTGATGCTTACATCCTTTGGTAAAACCTTACGGAAACTCCGTATTGATCATGCAGAACGCCTTTTAGATATGGCTAAAAAATTAGATATATCTGTAGCATTTTTATCTTCTGTTGAGATTGGCAAAAAATCTGTACCTGTTGGTATGGAAGAAAAGATCATAGAATTATACGATTTAGATCAAGATATGGTTTCTCTCTTAAGAAAAGAGGCTGATGCTTGCCGCAAAAGTTTTACAATAAAGTCTTCTAATTCATCCACAGGTGAACTTGTTGGTATGTTTGCTAGAGTTATAGATAACATTTCTCCAGAAGATGTAGAAAAAATGAAAAAATTAATGAAACAGATAAAAGAAAAAAAAAGGTAAGTAGAAGGTGAAGAAAAGTATTGATTACGAAGTTCCTCCTTATAGTTGGGAGAAAATTGGTTTTTTTACTGATTTACTTCGAAAAGAACTGAAATTGTTAGATTACCAAGCTTTCCCAGTTATGGATTTTGCTGAATACATTTTGCCTACTATGAGACCAGGATATTGTTTACATATCGCAGATGAGGAAGAACTTGGAAATGTGGGTGGTTTAACAGACCCGCAAGGCAAATTCATTGTTTTAAGAGAGGATATTTATAAAGATGCGTACGATGATAATGGTCGCGCAAGATTTACAGTTGCTCATGAACTTGGTCATCTTTTTTTACATACAAATTTACCCTTCCAACGCGTAATTGATTCTCATGAAATACCTGTCTATCGCAGTGCAGAAAAACAAGCTAACCAATTTGCTGCTGAGCTTTTAATGCCACGTTCAGGAATGTCAAGATTTAAGACTCCAAGAGAGGTAGCTAATTTCTATGGAGTTTCATTACAAGCAGCAGAGATTAGGATAAATTACATGATGAATTATTTTAAATCACAACAATAAAGGGTTTGAGCTGCAACTCAAACCCAAAAGAGTTTACGTCAGGTTTCGGTTAGCTGACGTAAAACCCGCCAGGAAACAGAAAAATGCAACCTGTAACAACATGCGGAATTGTATCATTGTAAATGTTTCCTGTCTAGGTCAATTCACCTTAAAAGGAACTTCCATGTATAATACACAGAAGTT
>NZ_JBHIOT010000122.1:0-51597 GCF_042195745.1 Bartonella sp. AP7XZML | reverse complement strand
GCAGCGCGTTATGGTTTGCCAGAGAGTTATTTGTACCGTGTTGCGCAAGTGGAAAGTGGAGGCAATCCGAATGCAAGGAATCCCCGTTCTTCTGCTGGTGGGTTGTATCAATTTATAGACAGCACCGCCAAACAATATGGTTTGCAGGATAGGTTTGATCCCATGCAAGCGGCAGATGCCATGGGGCGGTTGACGCTTGATAATCGCAATCATTTAAGCCGCCTTTTGGGAAGAGCGCCTAATGAAGCGGAGTTGTATTTAGCACATCAACAAGGAGCAAGAGGAGCCGCGCGGCTTCTTCAAAATCCCCATGCCAATGCGGCGCAAATTGTTGGGAGCAATGCGGTTGGCTTGAATGGTGGAAACAACGCTATGCGTGCAAGTGATTTTGTCAACCGTGTATTACAGATGTATGGGGGGCAGCCTCATAGAGCAAGTCCTACAGCGCATGGTGGCATTAGAAATAGAGACAACATGTTAGAGGTTTTACGGGCATTATTAGCATCACAATTAGCATCCCAAGAAGAGCCTTCGGAAGAAGAAGAGAGTGATGAAGATGATAATCCTTTGATGATGCCCTTCATGCGGGCGTTTTACGGACCATTTTACAGAAGCTAGGATTCACGAGAAATGTCAACGATTTATGATTGGTCGCTTAGAGCGTCGGATAATACGCGTTGTGATGCTTTAATTGATTGGTCAGAAGGGCAGCATCCTAGCAGTGTGAATAAGAGCGCCCGTGTGATGATGCAACGCGTGCGTGAATATTTATCAGATACGGGTGGCACGCTTGAAGGGATTGTTACAAATGATCATGCACAACAAACGAGTACGATACGTCTTCAAAGCCAATCGCAATTTTTAGAGTATAAGAATGGGATTGTTTTGCGCTTTATGGCGACAGGTAGGAATGTTGGAGCGACCACGATTGTCTTAAATGCTTTAGATGGCAAGCCGGTTTATAAAGCAACAGAATTAGGGGTTGGTCCTTTAAAGGGAGGGGAAATCCAAGAAGGGTGCATTTATACATTGTTTTATAATGGAGATCATTGGCATCTTGTTAATCCTACCCCACTCCCTTTAGAAGAAGAAGAAAGCAGTCTTTATCCCACGGGTTTTATAGGAACGTTTGGAATGCGCTGGATTCCAAAGGATTGGTTAATTTGCGATGGGAAGGCTTATTTGCGTCGTGATTATCGTGATTTATTTGAGACGATAGGAACGGTTTGGGGAGAGGGTGATGGCGCCACGACATTTAATGTTCCCGATTTTCGAGGGATGTTTTTACGGGGGCTTGATGGAGGGCGCAATATTGATGAGGGGCGTTCTTTTGCAAGTGTGCAAACAGATTTAATCGAGTCGCATCAACATCAAGGACAGAGCCTTTCGATGTCTCATTTTACCAGCAACGAAAACTTTTGGGATGGGAATACGACGGATGTGTTGGGCTATCGTCTAGGCTTGTTTGGGGGGAGCTCTCTAGCGAATTTTATGGGCATAGAGCGTGAGAATTTAGGGGGCTACATTGTAAGTTCTCTTACTCTTGATGAGAACCAAGAGGTTGTTTTGGAGAGCACTGGTGAAGGCGAGACGCGTCCAGTTAATGTGAGTGTTCTGTTTGCGATTAAGACATGAGGTGTAAGATGTCGACGATCTATGATTGGTCTTTCAATGCCTCCTTGAATGCCTATTGTGATGATTTGATTGATTGGTCAAAAGGACAACGTCCTAGTAGTCTGAATAATAGTGCTCGTGTGATGATGCAACGTGTGCGTGAGTATTTATCGGATACGAGTGGTGTGATTGAAAGCACTTTTACGGTTGATGCTGAACACCAGACGACGTTGATAAGACTTCAAAGCCAATCGCAATTTTTAGAGTATAAGAATGGGATATCAATTTGTTTTAAAGCGAAGAGCAAGAATGTTGGGGAAACCGCAATTGCCTTGAATGATTTGGCGGCTAAACCTGTTTACAAGGCGACGGAATTAGGCATTCGTGTTTTATCTGGGGGCGAGCTTCAAAGGGGATGCATTTATAGCTTGGTTTATAGGGATCATGCTTGGCAAGTTTTAAATCCTACGCCTCTCTCTTTATCGCAAGAGCCGGTTATCCCTGTTGATCCACCAGGGACGATAGGGATTTTTGGGATGCAAGTTTTGCCAGATGGCTGGTTACCATGTGATGGGAAGGCTTATTTGCGTAGTGATTATCCTGCTCTTTATGAAGCGATAGGGATCAGGTGGGGAGGCGCTGATAGTTGGACGAAGTTTAATGTTCCCGATTTGCGTGGTGTTTTTTTACGAGGTGTTGATGATGAGCGCGAGATAGACCGCTTTCGTTATCTTGGCACTTTACAAAATGACGCAATGAGAAAGCATGATCATAGTGGTCAATCCTTTACGATTTTGAATGATGAAAATCAGGAAGAGAGTTGGCATGGTGATATGACGATCATCTGGGGATATGTGTTGAATGACCAGCAAAGATTGAAGCTTGCTGAACGTTTGGGCGTGAGAGCAGAGGATATACGCGTGCACCATAAGCTCGCCTTTCCCCATTCCCACCTTCATATGCGTGATGTTGTTTGGGCTCGTTCAGGTATAAGTGAGACGCGCCCGATTAATATGAGTGTTGTGTTTGGAATCAAGACGTGAGGTTTAGATGTCCACGATTTATGATTGGTCTTTAACGGCATCTGAGAATGGTGGTGCTGATGCTTTAATTAATTGGTCAGAGGGACAGCACCCTAACACGGTTAATAATAGCGCTCGTTTTATGATGCAACGGGTAAGTGAGTATTTATCGGATACGGGGGGTGTTCTTGAAGGGATTGTGACGGTTGATAATAACCAAAAGACGAGCGTGATAAGGCTTCTAAGCCAATCGGCATTTTTAGAGTATAAGAATGGCATATCGGTTTGTTTTAAAGCGAAGGGCAAGAATGTTGGGGCGACAACAATTGCTTTAAATAATTTAGCCGGTAAGCCCGTTTATAAGGCGACAGAAACCGGTTTATTAGCCTTATCGGGAGGAGAGATACAAGATGGCTGTCTTTATACGCTTGTGTATGATGAAGAGCTTACGGGTTGGCAAGTTCTCAACCCGACAAGGGGCAAAGTTTCTTCCTTAAAACGTTTACCTTCCGGTCTGATAGGACCGTTTGCAATGGAGCGCTTGCCGGATGGTTGGTTGCCATGTGATGGAAGTGCTTATTCACGGTATGTTTATTGGGATTTATTTTCTGCGATAGGAACGACGTGGGGAGAAGGAGATGGCGCCACGACGTTTAATGTTCCCGATTTTCGGGGGCTATTTTTACGGGGACTTGATAATGAACGCAATTTAGACCCTTGGCGTTCTTTTGCAAGTATACAATCCTGTTCTTTAAAAGCGCACGAACATTTTATAGGTCCAGCGTCATCAGAAGGTCTTTCTTCTCGAAAGAAACGGAATGTTTCTTCTACTGAAGCGCCCGTGACAAGGCGCAAGAGATCTGTAGACGAAGAGTGTGTAGGTTTGAGTGGGGATGCTTTGGACAAGTGTAATCAAGAATTTGACCAAATAGCAGGAAGTCCACAGGTAGAGACTCCCTTTTGGTTTACAGAAAAAGACAAGCCGCCGCGTTTACCTTGGTTTATCAGGAGCCCCTTTGCTAATTTTTTATATTATTCAATGCCTATAACAGAAGGTCTGAATGACAGAGAGCATCATGAACATCATCTCATGGCAGAGAGGGTTGGTGGTGTTGAAACGCGCCCCGTTAATGTGAGTGTAATTTATGGGATCAAGACATGAGGAGTTGAAATGTCATTAAAACCGTTTGCGATATCAGAGATTAGCGACCCGTCTCAAGTACGGGTCGTTTTGTATTCTGGGGGAGGTTTTGTACATGCGCCGCTTACTGGCGTTTTTGATTTACTGAAAGCAGCATTGAAAACAGAGCTTGATGGTTCACTGAAAGATTTAGAGAAGCGCTTAGAGGCGTTAAGCGAAGAGCTTGAAGATTTGAAAGAGTGTTCATTTTAGGTTTAATGGNTGTCATTAAAACCGTTTGCGATATCAGAGATTAGCGACCCGTCTCAAGTACGGGTCGTTTTGTATTCTGGGGGAGGTTTTGTGCATGCGCCGCTTACTGGCGTTTTTGATTTACTGAAAGCCGCTTTGAAAACGGAGCTTGATGGATCTGTGAAAGATTTAGAGAAGCGCTTAGAGGCATTAAGAGAAGAGCTTGAAGATTTGAAAGAGTGTTCATTGGATGAAGCCCTCTGAATGAAGGAATAAAGCAGATGAAAATACCTGATCATAGTCATGAGTATCTGATACCAATAGCCACGAAAGAGGAAATCAGAGAAGGAACTTCGCAAGATAGCGTTGTTGTTCCGAAGCTTTTAGGGACGGCATCTTTGTATTCGTATGAAACCTTTGCGCCGTTAGAGCAGGTTGTTAATGCAAGACAAGAAGCAGAAAAAGCCATGTCGCGTGCGAATGGTGCGCAACAGGTTGCAGAAGAGGCGAAAAAAGTATCGGAAAGAGCGCTTACAGAAGTTACCAAAACGGGTGAAGCGGTTACAGCAGTAACAACAACGGCTAATCTTGCAAAAGATACAGCAGATACAGCCAAGGGATTAGCCGAAGAAGCCAAGAGTGCCTCTGATGCCGCCAAGCAAATGGCAGAAGAGGCGAAGGCAGGATTTGATAGAGCTACAGGGGAAATAAGTAGTACGAAAGGTTCATTGTCTACGGCATTGCAAAGTTTTGTAGAGGTCAAGCAGGCAAGTGAGAACGCCGTCCATGTCTCGACAGAAGCAAAGAGATTAGCCGATGAATCGAAATCCATTGCTGAACGTGCAGAACAAACAGCGAGAGATGCTTCCCAAACAGCAACAGAGACGACGCAAGTAGCCGCAACAGCGGTAGCAACGTGTCATGAAGTTAAGACAGTAGCGACACAAGCAAGTATGAAGGCAGATGGAGCCAAACAGACAGCCGCTGATGCGAAGGATATTGCCGAAGAAGCAAAAGGTTTATCGGAACGGGCGACATCTTCTGTTACAGAACTTACAAAAACAGCGTCTCAAGTACAAACGGCAGTAGAGAAGGCATTAACGGAGTCAAGAGAATCCAAACAGATAGCAGAGTCATCTAAGACACTCTCAGAAGAAGCCAAACAACTTGCAACAGAAGCCCAAAATTCCTCTACCAATGCGCTTACAGAAGCGAATGCAGCGAAGGATAAAGCATCTACAGCGCTTACCTTAGTCAATGATGTCAAGAATATTTCTGAAGAAGTGAAAGGTATTGCAGAAACGGCATTATCGACCGCTACCACAGCTAAACAGGCTGGTGATGAGATCGGGCAAAAAGCTTTAGAAGCGTTAACGAAGTCGAGTGAAGCTAAGAGCACAGCAGAGACGGCAGAAGAGAAAGCCGCAAGAGCCGAAAAGAAGGCGGATGATGCGACAGTTACAGCTTCTGAAGCCAAGACTATGGTGCAAGAAGCAAAACAGGCGTTAGAGACATCAACAGCGCAACAAGATGCTTCAGAAGCACTGTCTAAAGCCGCTGAAGCGAAGAAAGTAGCAGATCAGGCAGCAACGTTAGCCAATGAAAGTAAAACGACAGCTGTTGAGGCAAAAGGTTTAGTGGAGGAAGTAAAACAATCGGTAGCGACAGCGACAGAAACAGCAGAGAGCGTAGCTAAGGAAGCCAAAGTAGCATCAGAAAGCGCTGTTACAGTTGCGAATGCAGCGAAGAGCACAGCAGAAGAAGCCAAGAGTGCAGCGGATAGTGCAACAGAGAAAGTAGAGCAAGCTGTAAGAGAGGCTAGCGATGCGAAATCTAAAGCGGAAAGTTTAAAGACTGTTGCGACTGAAGCGAAATCCACGAGTGAACAAGCAAGTCAAACAGCCTCTAATGCTAAAAGTTTATCAGAAGAAGCAAAGGTTAAAGCAGAAAGTGTAGAGAGAGTTGCGAATGAAGCAAATCAAACAGCGACTTCTTCGAAGATCGTATCAGAAGAAGCAAAAGAAGAGGCAAGTAATGCCAAAGCGATAGCCTTAGAAGCGAAAAGTGCAGCAGATAGTGCAATAGCGAAAGCGGAGCAAGCCCAACAGAGCACAACAGAAGCCTCTAGAATAGCTTTGGAAGCGAAAGCGGTAGCAGAGTCTGCGGTGCGTTCAGGAGAGACGGCAGGGCAGGTGAGTGGGGAAGCGGTGAAGGGCATAGCACAAGAGGCGAAGCGTAAAGCGGAAGAAGCCGAGAAAATAGCACAAGAAGCCAAACAGACAGCAGGTTATGCCAAGCATGATGCGGAGCAAGCGCGTAGTGAGGTGGAAAATGCAAAAAGCACAGCGAATGCAGCGTGGAATAAAGCCCACAAAGCGAATGAAACAGCAGATAGTGCTAAGCTTACAGCAAGTTTAGCAGAAACGGCAGGCGAAGAAGCCAAGAAAATAGCGGAGAAAGCCAATAACTACGCGTATGAAGCAAAAGATGAAGCCGAAAAAGCCAAGGAAATAGCTAATAGTGCAAAATATGCAGCAGGAGAGGCGCAAAAGGCAGCTGAAACAGCGGGTAAAAAAGCCGCGTCTTTAGAAGCAGCCGCAGAAGAAGCACAAAAAATAGCACAAGAAGCCAAACAGACAGCAGGTTATGCCAAGCATGATGCGGAGCAAGCGCGTAGTGAGGTGGAAAAAGTAAAAAGCACAGCGAATGAAGCGTGGAGTAAAGCTTACGACGCGAATGAAGCAGCCAATAACGCTAAGACTATAGCAAGATTAGCAGAAATGGCAGGTGAAGAAGCCAAGAAAATAGCAGAGAAAGCCGATGACCGAGCGTATGAAGCCAAGAATGAAGTAGAAAAAGCCAAGGAAATAGCCAATAATGCAAAATATATAGCAGGAGAGGCGCAGAGGGCAGCCGAAACAGCGGGTAAGAAAGCCGCGTCTTTAGAAGAAGAAGCGGAAGAGGCACAAAAAATAGCCAAGGAAGCCAAGGAGTCTGCTGGTTATGCAAGACATGATGCGACGCAAGCGCGCAATCAGGCAGAAAATGCAGAGAAAATAGCCTCGTCTGCGAGGAGTAGGGTTATCGATATCAACCAAGTGGTTGAGAATTTTAAAGCTCCCGTAAGTTTAGCGCGGATGTACTCAGACGAAGCCAAGAAAAAAGCCGAGTCGGCAGATTCACAAGCCTATCAAGCCAAGAGCGAAGCTGAAAAAGCCAAGGAAGTAGCTGATAGAGCGAAAAGGACAGCAGAAGAAGCCAAAAAAACAGCCGATACGACGAAGCAAGAGCTTGGAGGGATCAAGAGTTCCCTAGCAACGGCAACAACAGCCCATACAGTAGCTTCACAGGCAAAAGCGCTAGCGGAAGAGGTAAACAATTCACTGAAACAGTCCAATTTAACGGTTCTTTCAATTTCCACACCGTTTCTTGTAGCGACAGGCAAAGCGCAATTAACCTTGAAAAAAGGAACACGCATAACTTTGGCATTAGGCAATGATACTTTGGTTGCAAGTTATACGGCAGATACAAGAATAAGCATGCCGTCTCTTTCTGCGGGCAAGGATTATTATCTTTATTTGGTACCGGAGGGAGATTCTCATAAAATTGTTGTATCAGAAAACTCTACGTATCCAAACGGTTACAGCGTCAATAATTCGCGCAAGATAGGAGGTGTTCATACGCTTTGTGCGGATGTTGGTACGATTTCTGGTCATCCATTGTCTGGTTATAGAGCAGGGGATATTTTACCCAATTCAGTTTGGTGTTTAAATCACCGTCCGCATAGTTCACCAGAAGGTATGGTTTATGACCCCTCTACAGATCTTTGGGTTGATATTTATCTTCAGTCAGGCACCGGTGAAAATACGCGCTCGGCATATGGTGTTCCGATCACAACAGGTCGTACCTATACAGATCATGTAACGGATATGATGCGTGTCAAGAAATCCTTACTGAGTGATGTGGAATTTGCTTCAACCATGTATGGAAGTAATGACAAAACAAGTATTAAAGGTAAGTCTCCCCCCTCTCCTAAGACTTCAGGAGGTCACGTTGATACAGCAAATCGTCGTATGATCTCGCATATCGGTTGTGAGGAAGGTTGCGGTTATGTTTGGCAGTTTTTAGCAGGAACGTTTCCTATGCAAATAACGAATAGGGGGCAGGCTAGGTTAGAAATGAGATGGTTATCAGGAGGAGGAGGGTGGAGTCATGGTGTAGATAGCGGATGTTTTGCACGCTCCACGGTATCTTCTTCTAGAGGTAATGAACAATTATGTGCGCGTGGGTGTAGCCATTCCCGTGATTTGTGAGGAGGGGTAGATGATAGATTATCCAGAACATTTAAATAGCAAGCAAGATTATCTGAACATGCTTTCTTTTGACAAAGTTGAAACGGTAAGAAGGCTAGAGATGCTTTTAGCAACACGTTTTTATTGGGTTTTTGTCAAAGAGCTTGGAGAGGGAGAAGAGGGGATTGAAGATGACACGCATAAGGTTTGTCTAACAACAACCATGCCGTTTGATTTAAATGGTGATTTTGTAGAAAAGCGTTGTCAGTATGAATTACAGGAAAGCGACTATGCGCCGCTCTTTCAACTTGGTTTTCGTGTTGAAGAAGTCGAGCAGCTGATCAAAGAGCATAGCCAATAGAGATCATAAGAAAACATTTTTATCCAGCTCCACTTTTGTGGGGCTTTTTTTATGGAGCGTCAGATGAGAAAGATATCGAAAGAAGGATTAGAGCTTATCAAACAATGGGAAGGTTTGCGTTTAGAGGCATATAGAGACACGGCATGTATCTGGACGATTGGTTATGGTCACACCAGCAATGCGGGTCACCCCCTTGTCAAAAAAGGCATGTGTATTAGCCAAAAGCAAGCAGAAGAAATCCTTTGTGAAGACTTAAAGCAATTTGAGCAGACGGTAGAGGAATCGGTGACGGTTTCGTTAACGGATTGCCAATTCGCGGCATTGGTCTCATTTTGCTATAATGTAGGAACAGCTGCTTTTCGCAAGTCAACCTTGTTGAAGAAGCTTAATCAAGGGGATTATGAAGCCGTACCCTTAGAATTACAGAAATGGAATAAGGTCGGTGGGAAGCCTCTTGCGGGTTTAGCCAACCGTCGAGCAGCAGAAGCGGGATTATGGGTAAAAGGGGCTTATGTTTCTTCGAATTATCAAAGGGTAGAAACGAAAACGGCAACCGGACTGCTTAAAATAGAAGCACTTGCCCCGATTATAGGGTCTTGTTCGGGGTTTGGTGGCTTGTTAGCAGGCAATGGTCCGGTGCAATGGGCTTTAGCAGGCATCATGGTTTTAGCGGCTGTAACGGGCATAGTGATTGTCGCCAAGCGGTTTGGGGAGCAACGCTTATGATTTTTTGGCTAAAGAAATATTCTCTGATGTTTACAGCGGCTTTAGCCGTTTTTTTTATGGCTTTAGCCAAGGCGTTTCAGCTTGGCAAGCAAAGCGAACGGCAAAAGCAAACAGAGAATGCTTTAAAGACAGCAACAACCCGTCTTGAGGTAGAAAATGAAGTTAATCAAAAAAGTGATGGTGGTGTGCGCTCTGAACTTTCTCGTTGGGTGCGCGGCAAATAGGTCTGTTTCTTGTGGTGGCTGGTTGCCCATTTATTTAGATAATAAGGATGTTGCGGTCATCAGTTCCAACCTTGCAAGAGATATTTTGAAGCATAACAAGCAGGGAGCCCATTTATGTGGTTGGAAAGATGGTCAAGAAACGAAGCAGCAAAGATAAAGATCTTACAGAAACAGAACAACAGCTCCTTCACGAGATGATAGAGACCTATCAAGGCTTAAAGATGATGTCACGCATCATGAAATTGATTGCCTTCATTCNGGGAGCCCATTTATGTGGTTGGAAAGATGGTCAAGAAACGAAGCAGCAAAGATAAAGATCTTACAGAAACAGAACAACAGCTTCTTCATGAGATGATAGAGACCTATCAAGGCTTAAAGATGATGTCACGCTTTATGAAGTGGATTGCCTTCATTGNTATCATTTTTATCTTCTGTCGAGATTGGCAAAAAATCTGTTCCTGTAGGACTGGAGGAAAAAATCATAGAGCTTTATGGTTTAGATAAAGAGAAGGCTTTACTCTTAAGGAAAGCAGCTTATGCTTGTCGCAAAAGTTTTACAATCAAGACTTCTGATCCGTTGAGACGTGAAGCTGTTGGTGAGTTTGTTAGAAATTTAGAGAATTTTTCACGACAAAACTTAGCAGAATTAAAAGACTTTCTTGAGAAAGTTTGCAAAAAAAGAGGCGTCCTATAGAGATAGGTTGAAAAATCCTATTCCCTAACTTTTATTTACGCGTCCCTCACTGTAAAAAATATATGGAAAATCAATAAATTATTGTTGATATAAAATGCAATGGTGGGCGTGACAGGGATTGAACCTGTGACCCCTACGATGTCAACGTAGTGCTCTCCCGCTGAGCTACACGCCCATTCATTGATGTTGCATACACCATATAGAATGCCAAACGTCAATGCCTAATTTCATTTTCTCTTTCAACAGATGCAAATAACTTTAAAAAATACTTTTTAAGCAGCGATAAGGATTTTTTCAACCTCATTGACGAGTTCACGTAAGTGAAATGGCTTAGAGAGAACCTTTGCATCAGGAGGGGTATCACTATTTGAATTGAGTGCTACCGCTGCAAAACCCGTAATGAACATTACTCGTAAATCAGGGTCAATCTCAGTAGCACGTCGTGCGAGTTCGATTCCGTCCATCTCTGGCATGACAATATCAGTCAGGAGAAGGGAAAATGGCTCTTCTTGTAAACGTTCATATGCGCTAATACCATTATCGAAATCGGCGACTTCGTAGCCTGCACGTTCTAGGGCTTTTACGAGAAAGCGACGCATATCGTTATCATCTTCTGCGAGCAGGATTCGTTTCATGATTATATTCCAATGGCTCCATTTGTCAGAGTTTTGCCGCATCAATTATACAATATAGAGTATTTATAAAAAAGATGGTAAAATGCTCATAATTGAAATGAATGGCAAAATGGTTAATTCTTACATTCTGATTCAAAATACAGCATATTCGTTGTGAGTTGGTTAAATTCGAAATATATGTGATTTTGAAAAAAGAAGGGGTTCTCTAAAACTACTAAGATGATTCATTACTATCTTTTCTTTTAAAGTTACTGATTATTATCAGAATTCCATTAAAAAACTTATGAAAACCGTTATTGTAGGGACTTCCTATATCGAGAAATTAAAAGAATATTATGTTAATTTATTGTTTTTAAAAAGTTCTCCTAAGAAATAGAAATTTTATAGTTATTTGTTTTTATAGAGATTTGTAATAAATATTATAAATGCGCTTTATTTCCAGTTTTTTCCTTAAATAGATGAAAACTATTGTTTTCCTAGATATAATATTAAATTATCACTTAATAACAGATCAAAAATAGTATTTTGATGCTTTATTTGTAAATATGTATCATGTTATATTAAGATAAATTTATTATTTATATAAATAGTTTTTTTATTAAGTTATTTTTTATGATGTAAAATAATATTGTTTAATGTAATGATATACTTTGTATATTATTTTTTTTATTAGAATGCATGGTGAATATTTAGGTCATGGCTTGTCTGTAGAGGCTAGAAAACGAATCATATGAGTGGTTGGAAAGAAAAATCTATTATATTTAAAAGTTTTTGTAGATCCAATGCTCGTAGAAAAATTCTTTTTTGATGGGGCGGAGCGGAAATTAAGGTTTAGTGCTATTTTACAGATACATTATCGGGAATAAATGCATCAAATGCAGCCCAAAATTGCTTTTTATAATCTTCGTTAACCATAATTGTATCCAGTTCAGCGCCTGTAATAGTAATACTTTCTGTTAGACGTGTGTGTTGGCATAATTGCCGCACTTCAATGTTGTTTGCAATATTGTTTTGATTGGCAAGAATAAAGAGTGTTGGGATTCGTAAATCTCCATGAAGTACATTTCTCTTCATAGAATCAATCGCATTAAATACTGAAGCCATCCATTGGGATGTTGGGGGCTTAATGGAAGGGAGCGGCACTTTATGTATGTGTCCCAATTGTATATTTTTTTGTTTTGTCTTGTTTAATTTTTTCCCATCTTTCACTGGTATAAAGCCAAGACCTATATCAGAAAGAAATTGTGTTAATTTATGTTGAAAACTATTCGTTTTATTGCCGAATGGAGCAAAAAGGGGAGAAACACAGAGCAATCTATTAAACTGATGATTAATGAGATCTAATCCGCTAAGTGCTATCAATCCACCTATGCCATAGGCGAGCATAGAATAAGGCGGCGGACAATTAGGATAAACAATACTTTTAAGAAATTTATATAAGTCATTAATATCATTATTTATATCAAAACAATGATGTCGGCTTTGTTTTCTTATCTTGAAGGATGTTTTTTCTTGATCAAAGCAGTCAAATATTGCTGTATGAAAACCGCGTTTAGAAATTTCATTTATTAATAAAAAATATTTTTCTAAAGTATTTGCGTAGCTTTTGAGAATAACAATTGTTCCCTTAGATTTTTCCATCTCAGGATATGTTATAGCAAAACGAATTTCGTGATCTATTGCTATTTTAAGAGTATCATGATGGATATTAAGAAAAGTGGAACCCCAGTCTATGGGATAAAGAGGTGTTTCCAATTGAAATCCTTTACAGTGTATTTGCCGCTTAGTGCTTTGACATTTATGTAATGAAGAAAGAGGATTAAAAAAGGGGTATATTGCTTTTTAGATAGTTTTTATCAATTTAGGTCCCAAAGAGTTGAAATAAAGAAAAACGATTACTAGATAATATAATGCGGTTGCCATGATGGGGCCGCAGGTTCACAAGTAAGTTTGCCATATGGGAACTTTGTGAATTAATTATAAATTATAGTCGCTCTAGAGGAGGGCAATATTATGCGTCAAGTAGATTTTTCACCATTTTATCGTTCCACAGTAGGTTTTGATCATCTTTTTAACTGGTTTGATTCTAGAACACAACCAGACGAAGTTTCTTCTTATCCCCCTTATAATATCGAGCGTTTAACTGAAGATTCTTATAGAATTTCTATGGCTGTTGCTGGTTTTTCTCAAGATGAAATTGATATTGAAACGCATTGTAACCAGCTGATCGTTAAGGGAGACAGAAAGTCTAAAAATGATGATGAAGAGCGAGAATTCCTTTATCGAGGTATTGCTTCGCGCGCTTTTGAACGGCGTTTTCATTTGGCTGATCATGTTAAGGTTATTGGGGCAGAACTTGGAGATGGGCTTCTTCATATTCAGCTTAAAAGGGAAATGCCAGCTGAATTAAAACCCAAAAAGATAACCGTACAGATGTCACCATCCATTACAAAAAATGATAACAGCGACGTTATCGTGTAAAGAAAATTTAGAAAATATGAGATCGGATAATTATAAATTTTTCTGAAAAATAAAAAACGCGAGGCAAAAGGTCTCGCGTTTCGTATGTGTTTTCCTAAGAACGAAGCGCATTTTAATAAAAAAGCTTATCTCGAATTTATGATAAAATATCATTGCACATTATTCTACGTTGAAGAAAAAGTTCATGTGTGTGCAATTGAAATGCATAATGATTCACTTTTTAAGTAAGCTTATTTATAGCATTTTAAAAATGGTCGGAGCGGCGGGATTTGAACCCACGACCCCTTGACCCCCAGTCAAGTGCGCTACCAAGCTGCGCTACGCTCCGAGTTCGTGTAAAACGATTAAATGACTGTTTCTTTAAAGGCAAGAGAAAAAATAAACAGAATAAAATCTAAAATGCTCTTGCACTTAGAGCTTTTGAAAGTAAAAATTTTGGACATCAATATTTTGTTGTTAATTCAAGATAAATAACGAATTTGTAAAATTCTTTGTGATCATTAAATTTTTAGCTCTATAGTTAATAGATGTATGCATTTAATTACTTTTGAGATTGTGAGGAGGGGGGTAAGATTGGTGTAGAGGTATGAATTGGAGCAAATGAGTGCTGAAGGTATATTTTTTTCTTACCTAATCGTTACTTTTCTAAAAAGATAAAGATTTTCAAAAGAAGAGGAGTGAATGTATGGTTTTGAAAAGTTTTCGTTTTTTAGAGTTTTATAGACGAGGTATTTTCATTTTATATGGATAAAAAATTGTAAGTTCTGGATTGTGTAATCACAAATCTCATTTTACGGGTATGTATTTTTATCCAAATAAACAAGATCAGAATGCTTTAATTTATGTTTTGTTGTTTTTTTTCTAAAATATCAGATAAAATATTATAGAGGAAAAACTTTCAAAGTGTCTATTGAACTAAGAAAAGAGTAAAGGATGAGCCGTTTTTCGGTAATAAATTTGACGCAAGCAGCAGTGGATCGTGTTAAAGCGATTATGGATGCAAAAGATGCACAGGGTATTCTTGTTGGTATCAAAAAAGGTGGTTGTGCAGGGATGGAGTATACAATTACTCTTGTCAAAGAAAAGGGGATAGATGCGGATGTTGTTGAAGTGAATGGTGCCCGTGTTTTTGTAGCACATGATGCGGTATTATTTTTATTAGGGACGCAGATGGATTATGAAGTGACAACGCTGCGGTCTGGTTTTATCTTTAAAAATCCTAATCAAGTTTCAGCATGCGGGTGTGGCGAATCGGTGGAACTTCGTCCTGCTACGCAGGATCAATATAAAACAAATTGAGCTGAGCTAAATTATAATTTAGTAATTTTAGAGGGGCTTGTTCTTTTAGGTAGAAGAAATCTACTATTTTTTATTGTTCATTTTTAGCTTGCTTCCAAAGTGCTTCCATTTCATTCAAGGATGCGTCAGTGAGTGTTTTAGATTGAGTGGATAGCTTTTCTTCAATATAGGTGAAACGATTTCGAAATTTTATATTCGTTTTTTTTAATGCTTTTTGTGAATCAATCGCTAAGTAGCGCGCGAGGTTAAGGAGTATAAAGTAGAGATCTCCAAATTTTGCTTCTATCTCTGAGTTTTGTTTATTTTTTATGGCTTCTTTGAGCTCTTCCAGTTCTTCTTCTATTTTTTCAAAAACTTTATCACTTTTTTGCCAATCAAAACTTACTTTAGCTGCTGCTTCTTGTAAAGCAAGTGCCTCTTGGTTTGCTGGCTGGATTTGTTTTACTGTTGCGAGTATGCTTATGGAGGAATTGTTGTTTTTTTCTTCGCACATTCTTTTTTGTTCAACCTGTTCTCTTTTTTTTATATATTCCCACTCCTCTTTTATAAATCCTCGTTTTTTTTGCTCGGCATTTCCAAAAACATGAGGATGGCGTCGAATCATTTTTTCCGTGATTGCATAAACAACATCTTCAAAAGTAAAGCTGCCTTCTTCTTGTGCTATGGTAGCATGATAGACAACTTGTAAAAGAAGATCCCCAAGTTCTTCACAGAGATCCTTTCGATTCTTTCGTTCAATGGCATCGATGACTTCGTAAACTTCTTCGAGCATATAGGGTATGAGGGATTCAAAAGTTTGTTTTTTATGCCAGATACAACCATTATCAGAGTTTCGTAATGCAGTGATAATTGCAGTGAGATCTTTGATATCTTTTGAGGCTAACATTTTGCACTTCCTTTGTAAGCAATAGAGCTTATGTTAGATGTCCCAACGTCTATGTAACCACATCCATTGTCCAGGATATTCACGGACCCAAGATTCAACAATATCATTTAATTTTTGCGTAGAAGCAGCTATATCGATATCATTTTTTTCATCACGTGGAAGTTCTACATGTTCATATAACTCTAAACGATGACGTCCACTAGGCAAACGAACACAACGTGCTGGATAAATATCACAGTCATATTGTCGAGCAAGTTTTATAATTAAGGGGTTTGTTTTAAGAGGTCTGTTAAAAAATGTTCCCATGATACCGCGGCGAAATTTTTGATCAACGAGCATACCAACATTTTCACCTTCTTCTAATTTGGCTGCTAATGCCCATGCGGCACCGGCCTTGGAGGGAACAAGATGTCCCATAGAAGTTTGTCGTGCTTTAAGGATTCGTTTGGCAACATAGGGATTATTGGGTGGTCTAAATAATACCGTAACATTAAGATCAAAACTTTGTGCACAAATAGGCAGAAGTTCAAAATTTCCAGTATGTGCGGTGAAAAAAATATGTGGTTTTTTTTCATTTTTTAATCGCTCAAATATTTCAATGCCTTTAACCTCAATGAAACCTAGCTCGTCTGCATGAGGATCAAAATCAAAAATTTTATCAAGAAAAATATATTCGGCTAGGAAACGTCCTATATTTTCCCACATTTCTATTGCAATCGCACGGAGTTCTTGCTCTGTTTTTTCTGGATATGCACTCCTAAGGTTTGCGAGTGTGATTTGATGACGATGTACAAGGGGACCAATTTTTTTTGCTAACCAAGCAAAAAAAGAAATTCCCATTTTGGCTGGAAAACATTTTAGAATAAATAAAGAACCAAAGAGTAGATATGCCCATAACAAGTAGGATATTTTTTTAGCTATAATTTTAATACGATATATGAGATTTTTAAGAGAAAGCTTCATCATGATTTAATCGATTTTAAGGATAATTTTACCAAAAACGTCACGACTCTCCATTCGTTTTAAAGCTGTATCAATTTCATCCAGCCCAACAATTGTATCAATGACAGGGTGTACGGCTTTTTGTGCCATTTTTTGCATGGCATTTTTCATATTTTCCATACGGCAGCCAAATGAACCGAATATCTTAAGCTGTTGCTGGAATAATTGCATGAGATTTATTGATGCTGAAACACCAGAGGTAGAACCGCAAGTCACTAAGCGTGCTCCTTTTTTCATACATAACAGAGAACCGTTCCATGTATCGACACCAACATGCTCAAAAACAACGTCAACACCTTTTTTTTGGGTTAATTTACGCACTACACCTTCAAAACGATCTTTACGATAATTAATCACATGATCTGCCCCAAGAGAGTGTGCTTTTGCAATTTTTTCATCTGAACCTACAGTTGTGATAACTGTACAGCCCATGTGTTTTGCAAGTTGAATGGCTGCAGAACCAATACCTGAGCCACCAGCCTGTACTAGGATTGTTTCTCCTGCTTGTAGTTTTGCGTTATCGAAAAGCATATGTTCTACGGTACCAAAAGTAATTGGAGCAACTGCTGCTTGCAATTCATCACATTGGGGAGGTGATGGAACTAATAAACGTGCTGGCAAATTGACAAGCTCACACGCAAATCCATCAAGGTGAAAACCATAGACTCCCTTTACATTACTGCAAAGATTATCCCGTCCTTCATGACAAGCTCGGCATACTCCGCAGGTTTGTGCACCATAAATTGAGACAATCTGTCCAAGTTGGAGATGTTCAACGCCATCTCCTATTTGTATAACCTCACCAGAGGCTTCTGCACCAATGATGAGTGGCATTTTTCTTTTCGCAAAAGCCATGCCACGCCATCCCCATACATCAATATGATTAAGAGCAACGGCTTTTATCCGCACAGTTACTTCACCTATACTAGGTGAAGATGGCGGGGAAATATTGGTGATTTCAAGCCGACGATCATCGAAGAGTTGCAGTGCACGCATTATCATCCCCCTTAAATATATTATTGGTTAGCGTTATAAAATTTTATTATTACAGGATTATCCTTTATATGCAGTGATAACAAGACTCATATTTTGACCACCAAATCCAAATGAGTTTGACAAAACCGCATTGACACAGGACTTACGGCTATGATGAGGAACAACATCTAAGGGGATAGTAGGGTCAGGATTATCATAATTTATTGTTGGTGGAAGTATTCCCGATTGAATGGTTAAAAGCGAAAAAACCGCTTCTATTGCACCAGCAGCAGTTAATGTATGCCCAATCATTGATTTATTAGAAGAGACAGGAATATGCTCTAAAAGATCACCGAATACTGTTGATAATGCAAGATATTCCATTTTCTCATTTTCAGGTGTTGAAGTTCCGTGGGCATTAATATAGTCAATTTCATTGATGGTTATTTTTGCATCGTCTAAAGCTTTGCGAACGGATTCAATTGCTGGTGATGCATCGGGTTTTGAACGTGTACGGTGAAAGTCATCGGCGGTTTCTCCACAGCCAGCTAAAATTCCTAAAACTGTAGCATTACGGTTTAATGCGCTTTGAAGAGATTCAAGAATAAGAGCGCCTGAGCCTTCTGCCATAACAAAACCATCTCGATCACGGCTAAAGGGTTTTGCTGCTTTTTCTGGAGGCTCATTCTGAGTTGAAAGAGCAGATAGTAGCGAAAAACGAATAAGAGATTCTGCTGAAACCGATCCATCTGTCGCAATTATGAGAGCTCTATTTGTCTCTCTCCGTCTAATAGACTCAACACCTAATTGAATTGCTGTTGCACCAGATGCACAGGCAGTGGAAAGTGTAACAGGAAGTCCTTTTGTGCCAAATGTTTTTTGAAGTTTTTCTGCAATTGCACCAAATTGTGTGGATTCAAAAAGCGTCTCATGGAGTTTATCCTTACAGACTTTAAGAAGATGTGCATAAGAAGGCTCATTATTGAATTCTTTCTCTTGATCAAGACTAAAACGTGCTTTCCATTCAAGTTCAACAGGAGGAGCAGCTAGAAAGAGTGGTCCATTAAAATTTTTTTTATCAATAGCAGCTTGTTCTAAAGCTTCTTCAGCAGAAAGATATGCAAGCTTCTCAGAGAGAGCTGAAGCACCAAGTGTACTTTCTTTAAGAAAATCAATTGTTCCAGCAATATATGTATTTAATCCCTCAACGGGAAAACGTGTTATTTTGTGGATACCACTTACACCACTTGTTAATTTTTGCCAATTTTCATGTTTCCCTTGTCCCAGTGATGTGACAATGCCTGCACCAGTTATTGCTACAAGTGGACGCCCAAAATGATCATGATATTTCACTATAGAAATTCCCCTTCAAACAGCAGTAAGACGCACAATACCTTCAGCTCTTTTTATACCAATCGTTGTAACAAATATTTCACGTACTTCTTTAGAAAAAGGTTTTTCATGAGGACTTAACGCTGGAAAACCGCGTTTTTTTTCAATTGAAAGTGCTGCAAGAGCTAGAGCTAGAGGAAATTGTGCTTCCCGCATATAACCAAATAATGTTGTAATGCCACGGTAAGATAGATCAGCATTATCAAGAGCATTTTGTTCTGCTTTTGTTGCTTCGTGAGCTCCTGAGGCTGCTGAAATGGCTAAGGCAGATTTAGCGCCAGCAGTTTTCAACATTGTTGCAATTGACTCTCTAAGTGGAATTTTGGTTCTATCTGTTTGGTCTGTAATAATTTGGCTAATTTCAGCATAAGCACGTGCGTTGCGTTTTTTGGCATGTTCTCCACTTTCAATAACTAGGAAGATACCACCAGAACCGGCTATGATACCGCCGCCGGGGTGGATTTCACGATCCCACACTGGGCTCCATCCATTATGGGTTAAAAGACCACCAAGCTCATGCGCCAACAACATATCATAACTTTGTGCATTATAGGAACTTCCTACAAGAGCATGGGTGCTTTGACCTGATTTAATACGAGCTACAGCAATTTGAAGTGCAGAAAGACCACTGCCTTCTTCTCCCATAAATGTACGAGATGATCCAGTGACTTTATGAACAATTGAAATGTTTCCTGCCAAAAGGTTTGAAAGTTGTGCTAAAAATAATGTTGGACGAAGTTCAGTTGAAAGAGCAACATTTAACATAGAAGCATGATCGGCAACTGCGCGCGCTTTAGAAAGAATCTGTGTATCAACAGTAATATCACGTTCTCCCCCACTTGCCGCTACGATCATATCCATTGTTGAAGTGAGTTGTTCATTATTTTTCATGCCGGCATCATCAAGAGCAAGACCAGCTGCATAGGTACCAAGACGCTGCCATGTTCCCATTTGCCGTTGATCACTTTTTTTAGGAATTTGTAAACTCCAATCAACTTCGGGCAATTTATGAACCGTGTAAGGTGAAAAAGTTGTATAATCTAGGTTTGGTGTACGGATTGGATCATTTAAGAGTTTCCAATGTTGATCAGTTCCTTCCCCCAGAGAGCTTATGAGACCTATACCAGTGATGAATACAGATTGATCATGCATGGCGAAAAAACTACTCCGCCTGTTTTAAGGCAACGAGATCATCAATTTTTGCACAAAGGTTTTTAAGAACAAAGTATTCTTCTGTTGCAACGGTACCTTCGTTGACTTCTTGTGTCCATTGTTCTAGAGGGACTTTTATTCCGAAAGCTTTATCAATAGCGAAAACAATATCAAGAAAATCAAGACTGTCGATTCCTAAATCGTCAATTGTATGACTCTCAGGTGTAATTGTATTGCGATCAATTTCACTGATTTCTGCAATGATATCAGCAACTTTATCAAACGTGGAAGGCAATGTACGGATTCCTTATTATAGAGTTAGTAAATTCAAAATACATTTAATATTATTCTTCTAGCCTTTTTTCTCTTTAAAAAAAAGACTTAATCCAGAATATAGCTGTCTTTATCTATAGAGAAAAGAGGTTTACAGTACATGAAATACTATATCTCAATATTTAAAAAACTTTGAAATTTTATTACGCATTTATTTTACGAGACTATTTTTTCTATTGGCAGCAAGGACAGCAAGGGCTGTTATATTAACAACTCCCCGGGAAGTTACTGAAGGTGTTAAGATATGGGCGGGACGTGCTGCCCCGATTAGAATAGGACCAACATGGAGTGCATTTGTGAGGCTTTTAACAGTGTTGAGCGTGATATTGGCTGAATCAAGTGTTGGAAAGACAAGCAAATTAGCTTCACTTTTAAGACGAGAATTAGGAAAAACACGATCACGAAAAACTTTGGAAAGGGCAGCATCAGCATGCATTTCACCATCTGCTTCTAAATCAGGGTGTAATTTGGCAAGAATTTCTGTTGCACGTCGCATTTTACGCGCACTTTCTGTGTTTTTAGAACCAAAGTTTGAGTGTGATAATAAGGCTGCTTTTGGTGTTATTCCAAATGCTTCAACTTCTTGAGCTGCCAACACAGTCATTTCAGCGATTTCTTCTGCAGAAGGATTTTCATTGACGTAAGTATCTGTAAGGAAAAGAGTACGTTGTTGAGAGATAAGCAAACTCATAGCAGAAAAACGGTGAACATGAGGATCAAGACCGATAATTTGTTCAATCAATTCAAGTTGGCGTTCAAAGCGTCCTTCTAAGCCGCAAATCATTGCATCTGCTTCTTCACGCATAACGGCAAGGGCAGCAATAGCCGTTGTTGATGTTCTCACTACTGTTTTTGCCATTTCAGGCGTAACTCCACGCCTTCCTGTATAATGAAAAAATAAATTAACATAATCACGAAAACGTGGATCATCTTCAGGGTTTGTTAATTCAAAATCTATACCGGGACGAATTCTTAAACCAAAGCGTTTTAATCTTGCTTCTACGACATGTGGACGGCCGATAAGGAGGGGCGTTGCTGTTTGTTCTTCAATGACAACTTGTGCCGCACGAAGGACGCGTTCATCTTCACCATTGGCATAGATGACGCGTTTACGTTTTGCTGTTTTTGCTGCAGCAAAAACAGGTTTCATTGTTAAACCAGAAAGAAAGACAAATCGATTGAGGATATCATAGTAGGCCTCCATATCTTCAATGGGACGAATGGCGACACCAGTTGTCATTGCTGCTTTAGCAACAGCGGGAGCAATACGCAGTATTAAACGCGGATCAAAAGGAGAGGGGATTAGATAGTCTGGTCCAAAATTGGGTGGTTCTTTCGAGTATGCACGTGCTACAACATCTGAAGTTTCTTCACGTGCAAGGGCAGCAATCGCATGAACAGCGGCCATTTTCATTTCTTCATTAATTGCACTAGCACCTACGTCTAATGCACCACGGAAGATATAGGGAAAACAAAGGACATTATTAACTTGATTGGGATAATCAGAGCGTCCTGTGCAGATCATTGCATCTGGTCGTATAGAGCGTGCTTCTTCAGGCATAATTTCTGGTACTGGATTAGCCAGTGCTAAAATGAGTGGATTTTGAGCCATTCTTTTAAGATATTCAGGCTTTAAAACACCACCTGCAGATAGGCCTAGAAAAATATCCGCATCATCAATAATATCAGATAAAGTTCGTGCGTCCGTTTTTTGTGCGTAATTGATTTTCCAACGATCCATAAGGGTCTTGCGACCTTCATAAACAACTCCCTCTAAGTCACTAAGCCAAATATTTTCAACTTTTGCCCCAAGACGAACCAAAAGATTAAGGCAAGCGAGGGCAGCAGCACCTGCACCTGAGGTAACTATTTTTGCATTTTCAATTTTTTTTCCTGAAAGATTTAAGGCATTTAATACAGCCGCAGAAACAATAATGGCAGTTCCATGTTGGTCATCATGAAAAACTGGAATTTTCATTTTAGCACGAAGCTTTTCTTCGATGTCAAAACATTCAGGAGCCTTAATGTCTTCAAGATTAATACCACCAAATGTAGGTTCTAAAGTCGATACCGTTTGTACCATTTGTTCTATATCGGATGCATCAATTTCAATATCAAAGACATCAATATTCGCAAATTTTTTGAATAAAACGGCTTTACCTTCCATAACTGGCTTTGAAGCAAGAGGGCCAATATTTCCTAAACCAAGAACAGCAGTTCCATTGGATATAACAGCGACTAAATTAGAACGGGAGGTATATTGAGCAGCAAGATTAGGATCTTCATGAATTGCAAGACATGGTGCAGCAACACCTGGAGAATAAGCAAGAGCTAAATCACGTTGGTTATCAAGAGGTTTTGTTGCTTGTATTTCCAATTTTCCAGGTTTAGGGTACTGGTGATAAAAAAGTGCGGCACTGTCAAGTTCAGCTTTTTGTGAACTGAAATCACTATTTCGTTCTCTAGACATTTTTATGATATCCAAGTTAGCGTATGTGTATATGAGATGTTCCATCTACGATAAGGTTTTGTCCACTAATAAATCCTCATTTCTCTGAATATCAAAATGCATGAGTATGAGAAAATTCTTCTGGATCGTAAAACCAGTTTGATGATTCTTTTTGTTTGTGTGCATGAATAATTTCATTGATAGCAGCACGATTAGTTTTTTCTTTCCTTAATAAAACCCGTAAAAATTGATTAGTCTACAAACAAATAAAATATTACTAATAATTACATTACCAAGCCATTATTTTTTTTGCAATGCTTACAACTTAAGGAAAGAAAAGAAGAGTGTTTTCTATTAACTTCATCTTCTTTATTTAAATTTCTATAGGGAGGTAGAAGAAATTTTAAATAACAATTTGCAATTTATAAATTATTTTTGCAGCTATTTAAAAGGAAATTGGAACTTTAAAAATGGGAGTTGTTTTGTTTATTATTCAATTGAACTCTTAATAATGCAAACTTTATAATTTATAATGAATCATCTCGTATGTTGAATGAGAAATTTGAATACAATAAGATTCTTTTAGCTCAAACTCATCTAATATAATAAAAAATATTTACTTACATAATTCAAACGAGAGTAATATGTGGATAAAAAACATTAAAAAAAATAAATAGAAGTGTTTCTATGAGCTATTTTAATACAAAAGCATGAATTTTTTTCACAATTAATAAAAATTTGATAAGCCATTACTCTTCTTTAGGGTTATTGCTTAGGATATCAAAGAAAACCGCATGCCAATTATCCCAACCTTTGAAGTACAAAGCTACAGTTGAAAAAAAAGCATTCTATGATGAGCCATTAAAACAACTGGAGAGAGAAAGTGGAAAAAATATCTTTTTCCACTTTCTTATTTGTTATTGGATTCGACCACTTGCATGAGCAAGCATAGTATAAACTTTTCCGGTATCTGATATCAAGTACTTGCGAACTGAGTTGGAAGAGCCAGAACTGCGCGATATATCACGTAAGAGCTTTTCGAAATCTGTAACATATTGATTCACTGAACGTTTAAACCCAAAATCGCTCATATATTTTTTCTTAATCATTTCAAATATTTTTTGTCCATTTAAGGTATAAAGGCGTTCTGTTACGATGTTTTTTTGTCCACGTTGATAATGATCCCATAGCTCAACAATGGCATTGTGATTAATAGCTTGCACTATACCAGACGCTAATGAATTAAGAGAGCAGTTTGCAGGAGATGGTTTTGTTTGCACTGATGTTAAAACATCATCACTAGGGGGAGCATCATAAAATGTTTCTTCACGTGAAGCTCTTTCTAAGAGATTTGATACCCATTTATTTGGTCTTTTTTTGCTTTGATCTTGTTGCAAAATAGGCTTAGGTGGCACAATCTTTTTAACAGACTCAGTGGAACTGTCACTTTTTTGATTAAACATTGATGATGTAGGAAATGCTGATATTAGCTGTTTTTGTGCGCTCTTTTGATCATTTTGTATAACACTGACTAAATCTTGTAACGCTGTAATCTGTTCATTCAAAGCTGTGCGAATTGTTTGCGTTGTTTCTTTTGTTTTTTCTGGAAGTTTTTTTACATTTTCATTGATATCATTATTAATCTTTGAAAGCTCTAAACGAACTTCATCAGCGGAGCGACGTATATCTTCTGCTGCTTCTGAAAAACGCGTTGATGCTTCACTAACAAGCTTATTAAGTGATTGTTGGAATGAATTTGTGGAGTTACGCGCATTCTTATCAGAGCGTTCAAGTGCTAAGTTGAAGATTTTTTCATAATGCCCAATCATTTGATTAATTTCATGAGACTTTGAAACAAGAGCATCGCTTAATACAGAAAGCGTATTATGTTTTTCTTCAAGTGTTGCACTAAGTGAATTTTCAGACTGTTCAAGAACATGAATAGTTTGGGAAAGTGTCTTTGCATGTTCACCAAAACTGCTCGTTATATGATTAATTTGTTCAAAGGTACTCTTTGAAAGTCCTTGCAGAATTTCAACATTAGTATTGAGCGCTTGATTTGAGGCTGACAAACGCTCTGCTACTTGGTCCGTGTTGCGGAAAAAATTATTCGTACTCTCATTAAACTGCCCATCAATATTTTGAACAGCCGATAATAAAACATTACTATTTTCGTGAAAATTGTAAATTGATTGATTCAACTGTGTTAAGATGGATGAGACATTATTAACAAGCTCTTCCTTCATAATCGTTATTGTTTGAAGTGTTTCAGAGTTAGCTTTGGTTAAGCTATTCACTAAAGATTCATTATGTGCATAAATTCTTTGTTCAGCATCTTGTGTGGAAAGAGAGAGTTGTTCACCGATATGCTGTGTTAAAGAATCAATTGATTCTGTCGTATTTTGCGCTGCTTGATTTAAGTGATTTGTAAGCTCTGTTATTTTTCCAACATGTTGTGAAATTTGTGTTGTTGTTTGATTTCCAGCATCTTCCAGACGGCTCGTTACATCAGAGAGCTGATATCCTAAATTATTTTTAAGATTTTGCATAGAGTGATGAAGAACATCACAGCGTTCATTAAGAACTTGTTCTATTGCTGTTGTTGATGTGTGAATAGTTTCATTCAATAATGCTTGTGCATTATGGCTGGCTGTTGCGAAAGCTTCGACAGTATGCGCTGTTTGTTCAGACAGAACTGACAGAACTTTTTCACTGGTATCATAAACAGTTTTTTTGACATTTGATACAATGCGATTGCCTGATTCTGAGAGAATATTTTCTGCTTGTGCAGTAACATTTGTAACAGATGAAAGAATTTGTTCACTCGTAGAAGAAAGAATATCAGAAGCTTTTATAATCTTATTATGCAGGTTATCTGTCACTGTATTAACAGAGTCTTCTAAGGTTACACGCATATTGTCAACACTGCTTTCCAGCGCTTGTTGAATTATCTGACTTTGCTCATTACTAATCATGAGAGACGTTTTTAATGTGTCAGAACGTTCCTCAATAACAGATGTTTGCATATCAATGGCTTCACAGATTTGGCTAAATTTTTCAGATAATGTTTCCTCTAGCGTTGTTGTCCGTTCAAAAATTTTGTGTGCACGATCTTCTAGATCTGTATCGAATGATTCCATACGTGTTTCAAGGGTTTCAAAGAAAACACCACTCGATTGAGAGAGAGTATTCTTTAAAATTTCGGCATGGCTTTCAAGGTTTTTGATATGATCTTGAACCGTTTCAGTAATGTTTTTATTATTGGCGACAATTGCACTCTCAACTAAATCTATTTGTTGTTTCAATGCAACATCGACACGTATATCACTTTTTGCAATGAGATTATGGATTGTTTCCATGCGTTGTTCAAGTGTGCGTGCTTGATCGGCAAGAACTTCATTGAGAGAAAAACTATTAATCGCTAAAGAATCGCGCAGAGCATCGGCACGGATATCAATATTTCTCGCTTGTGCTTCTAAAGCATCTTGGGTTGTATTACAACTTTGTACAATGACATCTTGTAACTTTTCAGTGCATTGAATGATGTTTGTAATATGATTTTCAGCTTGTTTATCAACGACTTGAACATTATCAGCCAAAACTTTTTCAATATGAGAAGTATTTTGGGACAAAACATCAATTTGTTTTCTTAATGTATCCGCAATTTTATTTTTCTCGTTATCGAGCATGTCTGCCATAAGAGCTCGTTGATCAGAAAGTTGTACTTTAAAATCTTGTGAACGTTCTTGTATGATATCAACAATGGCATTGTCGACATATTGAATTTCTTCTCTCAGACTTTCCTTACTTTTATCAATTGCAGAAAGAATAGCTTCACGTCCATTTGTAAATGCATGGGTAATGTCTGCTGTTTTTTCTTGGAGGTTCTCATTTATTTTCAAGACATGAGCTTCCAAGAAGTTACCAAGTTTTTCAGCATTATCCTCTAAAGCCTGACTGCGTTCTATAAAGGAATCAATGATGGAATCACTATGTTCTTTAAGAGAAAGATCAACAGTTGCTAAACGTTGTTCAAAGGCTCCAATTGCTTGCGAGGTTACGTTATCAAATTTAGAAGAGAGTTTATGTGCTTGGTCGTCGAGCTTTAAGATCTTCTCATCAAAATTCTGTAGAGATTGATTATTACGATCAATAAGAGCTTTATCCAAGGCTTTAAACTTTTCATCGACAGCGTGCAAAGTTTGATCTGTTACTGCTTGTATATGTGTTGCAATTTTAGCAACATGTACTTCCGCTTTTTCAGCTGTTTCATTAAAGGTTTTTTCTATTTGTTTTTCATTATGATCAAATCGTTTTGCAAAACCATCAAAGTTTTTTCCTAATTCATGAAAAAATTCCGTGTTTTTCTGCTGAATTTGTGTTGTTGTTTTGTTAAATTTTTCAACAAGTTGATTTGTTACGCCATCACCGGCATAGGAAAGTTTTTCAACAAGGTCTTCACCTTGTTTTTGTAAAGTTTGAGAAAGGGTTTGTGCAAGCTTTTCAACATTGGTCACAATGTTAGAGGTAACCAAACCAAATTCATCACTCAGTTGTTCTTGGGTTCCTTTAATTGTTGATTGTACGCGATCTGCGTGATTCAAAATGGCTATGCGTTCATTACTCAATTCTTTGATTAATGTGTGAATGCGTGATTCATTCTCAGCATAGGCTTGTTCTAGATTGTGAACTTCACCTTGTATGATTGCTTCAAGTTCAACAGCACGTCCGAGGGTACGTTCAATACCTTCGTTCATTGCCGCTACTTCTTCACGAATGGTTTGCCCTATAGCAATAGCTTGTTTTTCAGATAGATGTTGTGGTTCACTAAGGCGCTGTGCAGCATTGGTCATAAGAAGCGCAATATTATGCAAGTCGTTTGAACGTTTTGTTAATTGAGCAACGCCCCAAGATATAAGGATAGGAATTGCTGTTCCGGCTGCTACAGCAAGTCCTGTTGGGGATGTAACAAAAGTGCTGATATTGGATAAGGAGCTGAGTCCGGTAGGTGCGAGTTTATGCGCAATAAAAGCTCCTCCCGTTGCCCATAAAGCACTAAGCGCTGTTGTATACCAGTAGACTCGAGAGGAAGAACGTTGCTTGAATGGTCCAAAATTTACAGGGGTTGTTATATCATCATTTGCAGGAAGAAGTTTTGTAGGCAATAATGTATTATGAACAGTTCCACCTGAAATATCAGGTGAAGGTTTTGGAGCAAAAAGCTGTTCAACAACGGATTTATCAACAACAGCTTCATCATGAATATTAGAAACAAAAGTTGACGTACCGTTTTCAGCAAAAAATTCTTCTTCTGCCATTGCAATTTTTTGAATCAGATCATCGACATTAACAACATTTTCAGAATTATTGGATGATATCGTTTCAAATCCTGTGTCATCGAAATCAAAGTTCATAGCTTTTGTGAGGGCTTCTTCAACTTCAACTTCAAATGTTTGCAATTTTGTTCTGCGTGCCATACTCGCCTCGTACTCTTACAGCCGGAAAAGGGATACGTCCTCTTCCACATAATTTCTACATACTAGCTGTTAATTATTTAGAAAGGAATATGCTTAGGGAAAAATTTTAAAAACTTATCAAGATAAAGTTAACGCGGTTTCTTGTACCCTGTTTAAAAATGTTATAAAATATAGTAAAAACAATTTATTATTTAAATCTAACTAAAACAAAAATACTGTTTACAACTTGTGTTTATAGAAAGCTTTATAAGCCGGCAGTCTTTGAAATAAGGACAATTTAATAGCGGTTATATATACAGTAAGGTGCGAATGTCTCTCTTTAATATCGATAATCGTTAATAAATGTTGTTGTCCGCTTACTTTTATTGATTCTAAACGAAGCAGATTCATCATCACATATAGTCTGTAATAGCTTAGGATGTATAAAAGTATGCCTTTGAATTGTAAGCTCATAAAAAAGTAAACGTGGAAAAATTTTTAATTTAATATAGCTTTTCGTAAGTTGTACTTTATTATTGTCTTAAAGAGCTGTTTTTTCTCTAATTTCAGTTGTTTGTTGCTGAATTTTTAAGCTTCTACGTTGACAATTGGATATTTTTCAGTCGATATGCATGCACGAATATTTTATGCAATCTAGATAAAGGTGTAAGAATAATGGCAGAGCGATCACAACACCTGCAAGATGTGTTTTTAAATACGGTGCGTAAGCAAAAAATTTCCCTTACAATTTTTCTTGTCAATGGCGTTAAACTCACGGGTATTGTAACTTCATTTGATAATTTTTGTGTTCTTTTGCGCCGAGATGGACACGCGCAATTGGTTTATAAGCATGCTATTTCTACGATTATGCCTGGACAGCCTGTACAGATGTTTGAGAGTGAAAGTCCTGAGTAAACATATCATTTTAAGATAGACCTCTTATCCCATTTAAAAGTACTTAGATTGCTATGATAAATGAAAATGAGAGATTAGGAGGGGTATTTTCGCAGAATACAGAACAGGTGCGCGCACTTGTTCTGATACCGATTTTTCAAGAAAATAGAAGTGAAAGCTCTTTGAGAGAGTGTTCTATATCTTCTCGTGTTAAAGAATCATTGGGGTTAGCGCGTGCTATAAGGTTAGAAGTTGTTAATTATGAAACGATTAATATTGCAACGCCTCGCTCTGCGACTCTCTTTGGAAAAGGTAAAGTAGATGCGTTAACCTGTTATATAGATGAATATTCTATTGAGCTTGCGATTGTAGATCACTTTTTAACGCCAGTACAGCAGCGTAATTTAGAAAAATTATGGAATTGCAAAGTTATCGATAGAACGGCTTTGATTCTTGAAATTTTTGGGGATCGTGCACGAACAAAAGAAGGAGTTTTGCAAGTAGAGTTAGCGCGTTTGTCCTATCAAAAAGGGAGGCTTGTACGGAGTTGGACGCACTTGGAAAGGCAACGGGGGGGGCGTGGCTTCCTAGGTGGACCTGGTGAGACGCAAATTGAAGCAGATAGGCGTCTTTTACAAGAGAAAATTATTCGTATTCGCCGCGAATTAGAAACGGTTATTAAAACACGTGCACTTCATAGAGCAAAAAGGAAAAAAACATCTTATCCTGTTGTGGCACTGGTAGGATATACGAATACAGGAAAGTCAACTCTTTTTAACCGTTTAAGCGGTGCAGATGTTTTAGCAAAGAATATGTTATTTGCAACGCTTGATCCGACTTTGCGCAAAGTTGTTCTTCCCCATGGAAAAACTGTTCTTTTGTCTGATACTGTAGGGTTTATTTCTAATTTGCCAACGAATTTGATTGCAGCTTTTAGAGCAACCCTTGAAGAAGTGGTTGAAGCAGATCTCATTCTTCATGTAAGAGATATGTCAGATCTTGATCATCGAGCACATGCCCAAGATGTTTTAGAAGTGCTTTCAAGTCTTGATATCGATATTGATGATATGGAGCATATCATAGAAGTTTGGAATAAGATTGATATGTTAGATGAGCAAGCATTGAATGTTTTACAAACAAGTGCAAAGACGCGATTAAATCCTGCTCTCATGGTATCAGCACTTAAGGGGGATGGACTCGATCAATTATTAAAAGCCATTGAAAAGCGAATTTTTGGAGAGGTGCAAAGCATTGAATATCTTTTACAACCTCATGAAATGTCGCTTATTGATTGGTTTTATGAAAACTCTGCGGAAATAGTGCAAGAAGGGCATGATGATGGGTCTATTACCATTAGAGCGGTTGTTACTTCTGAAGCAAAAAAACAACTAGAGAGCCTCAAAAAAAATATGAATTAAGTTCTTTAAAGCTATTGTTGAACATTTGTGCTTAAATTTTATATTTTTATTATCCCAAAATAATATGACAGCAAGTTAAGAGGATAGTTACTACTTTCTCTTAATAAAACAATATGAAGAAGTATTTTGCTGGTTAAAATAAAGATGAGTCTTACATGTAATAAAAGACTATTCGTACGTACCGTATGGCGAAGCATTTTGATTGTTTTGCTATTACAAATGCTATGTGTATCTTTGATTTGGTTGTATTATTTTGTCCAGCCCCGTGGTTACCAAGCAACTTTAACATTTTCATTATCTGATTCTGTAGGAAAGCCATTACCAATTAAAAAGCAAGACAATGTTATCGCCTTTTTGTTTTCACAGCCTATGTTCTTCAATGATTCGAATTTTTCTTTAAGTGCTTCTTATAAGAAAAAAAATCATGAAAATATCCGTTTATCGCGTCATGGTGATTTTATCGATCTTACTTTTGAAGCCGAGACACTTGAAGCAGCTCAACGTGGGTTGGAAACTTGGTTTTCCGCATTTTCACAAGCAATCATAAAACAGAAACAATTCTTGTTAAATGATAAATTAGAAGACAAACAATATGATAATATTGCAATCCTTAATATCGTGCAGGAATTTCGTAAATCTATTGATTCTTTTATTCAGCGTGGTGTAAAACAAACAGAGCTTCATGATCTTTCGATGCAATTAATGCAAGCAACTTTAAAGCGTATTCATTTAACAAGTTTGAATTCAACGATTAACATGATGCGTGAAAATGGGCAGTCTTTACTGTCTTTATCGTTTATTGCAGGCAATTCAGCAATTGCTGCTCTGGAATCTAAACGTGATCTCTTGGAAACACAAAGAGCACATATGGCTGTGCAATTAGGGTGGACACATCCTCAAATTAAAGCGATGACTGCAGAATTAGAGACAGTTTCTCATCAATTAAAAAATAAAATTTTACAAATCGTTTATCAAGTTCATTCAGATGAGGTTATTGCAACGGAATTAGAAAAACAGCTCAAAAAAAGAATGAACTTTTTTGTAAAAGATCAATCCCAATCTTTGAATGAAATATTTAACGAGTTTGAAAATAAAATAAAAGCAGCAGTCGATGCCCAAAATGAAGCGATGAGCAAGTCTGCTCAACGAAGAGAAAAAATTATTGATTCATATCGGAGATTGAGTGATGATCCTCTTCTCTTACAAAATACAAATATCCACGTGGTCACGCCAACAACGTTAGCACCAATTTCTTTTATGGCTCTTTATGGAAAAAATATTCTTGTGAGTGCATTGGTCAGCTTCCTTACTCTTTTGCTAGGAATATTGTTATTCTATACGTGCTTTAAAAGGAAAAAAGACCAAATCTCAGAAGAGGATTTGAGATCAAAAGAAAATGATCTTAAGAAGAATGAGAGTATTTTAGTCTCTCAAGAAATGAAAAATTTTGAAGCTTTTATTACGATAGAGGGATTATCTGATGTTTTGAAATGGCGTGCTTCAACCATTATTTCAATCATTGGACCAGAAGCTGCACGGACAGCGGCAAAGCTTTCACTTCATCTCACAAAAGAGAACAAAACAATTTTGTTGGTCGATATTTCTGGTCAACAAATAGAGAAAGTCATTGGCCCACATCGCGGACTGAGTGATATTTTAACGGGCAATGCCAAGTTGCATGATGTTATTTACCGTGATTATGATACGGGGGTTGATATTCTTCCTCAGGGGTTAACAAGTGCTATTTCTGCACAAGATTTTTCAAATGATATTTCTCATATATTACAAGAATTTAAAAAAGAATATGATTTTATCATCCTAGAGATGGCAAGCGAACCAAAATATGGGTTTGAGCAATTTGCAGAGCTAACAGACTATTATATTTGTAATACTGTTCTTAATGAACAAGAATGGATGATGCGTATGGTAGACAGCTTTCCAAAGACTGTTTATCGCGTTGTAGCATCATAAGTTTCGTAAAAAAGAAATATGTATCGCATGTTATAGTGGTACGCTTGTTTTTTGCTAAAGTTGTAGTACATACTAAAATAGACAAAGAGTTAATGTTTAAATTTTAAAATGCATTTTAGTTGGAGAGAAGCGTGGGGCAATCAGAGATGGCAGTAAAGAGATTAAACAATAGCGTTTTAACGCCTGTGCAAAAGGAAAATAGAAAACATATACAGGTGTGGCTTTACTCTATTTTATTGCTTTGTTTGGCAATTGTCTTAGTGGGTGGTGCTACTCGTTTGACGGGATCAGGATTATCTATAACGGAATGGAAGCCAATACACGGCGTTATTCCACCGATTGGTGAGGATCAATGGCAAGAGGAATTTTTAAAATATCAACAAATAGCACAATATAAGCTGCTTAATCCTGATATGACCTTAAGTGCTTTTAAGATTATTTTTTGGTGGGAATGGGCGCATCGTGTTCTTGGGCGTCTTGTTGGTCTTGTCGCTTTATTGGGGCTCATTTGGTTTTGGGCGTCTAAGCGTGTTGAAAAAAATATCTTACTCCCGCTTATTGTTGTACCTATTCTTATCGCCTTTCAAGGCTTTATTGGTTGGTGGATGGTTGCTTCAGGGATTGGGCAAAGTAATTTAACAAGTGTGAGCCAATATCGTTTGGCATTTCATCTTATAACGGCATGTTTTGTTATTGTTTTTGTTACTTATTTATCTCGAGGGCTTGCAGAATATTCAGAAAAACCAGCAAATAAAAAGGTGCAATATTTTGCGGCATGGCTTGTTATTCTCGTCTTGATAGAGATTTATTTCGGAGCTTTGGTTGCAGGGCTTCATGCTGGAAAAGTCTATAATACATGGCCCCTTATGGATGGGCAGATTATTCCTGATGGATTGTTGCAGCATCGTCCTGTTTGGCTCAATTTATTCGAAAATTCCTTAATGGTTCAATTTATTCATCGGTTTTTTGCTTATTTTTTATTGATTGCCTCGGCTATTCATGCTTTCTATGTACAAAAAAATGCTCCACATTCAACTCATTCTCGTCGTGCATTTCTTATCTGTGTTATGATTATTATCCAAGCAGTCTTGGGTATCTTAACACTGTTACATGAGGTTCCGATAAGTTTGGGGCTCATTCATCAAAGTATGGCATTAGTCGTGTTGTGTTTTGTTGTTGCACATTGGCGAGCAACAAAAGGGGCTTATCGCGTTGTTGAATAAAAGTTTGTGGGTAGGGAGGTTTAGTCGCTTGAAAGCATTAAATCGAGGTTTTGGATAGCTGCAGCTGATGCGCCTTTTCCTAAATTATCGAATATGGCGCTGAGATTAAAAATACCTTCACGATCATTTCCAAATACGAACAGTTTCATACCATCTTTATTGGCTAAACACTCTGGATTAAGTCTTTGAAGTGAAGAAGTTTCTTCTTGTGATGCAACTAAAATGGTATTTTGTCCATCGTAATGGTTTGCGAGAATTTCGCGCAAATCAGAACAGTTTGCTGATTTTGTGAATAAATGGCGATGCAGAGGAAGATTCACAATCATTCCTTGGGGAAAACGACCCACACTTGGTATAAAAACTGGGGGTTGATTGATTTGTCCATAGATTTTAATTTCTGGCACATGTTTGTGTTCAAGATTAAGACCATAGATAAAATAATTGTCCTGAATATTTTGTTGAGATTGATTTTCCATTTGTAAAATCAACTGTTTTCCACCACCGGTATAGCCGGAGATTGCATTAATCGAGATGGGATAATCGGCGTCTAGCAGTCCTGCTTCACGGAGTGGGCGAATCAAACTAATGGCACCGGTAGGATAGCATCCGGGATTGGTTATATAATGTGCTGCTTGGATGCGCTTTCTTTGTCCTGCTGTCATTTCAGGAAAACCGTAAACCCAGTCTGGTGCAACACGGTGGGCTGTCGAGCTATCAATAATCCTAATGTTTTTATTTTTTTGAAGCCAATGAACTGTTTCGCGTGCAGCATCATCTGGAAGACACAAAATAGCAATATCGGCTTGATTAAGATAGTCTTGTCGCAGATGAACATTATGGCGATCTTTATGAGCAAGAGAGAGTAGTTTTAAATCTGTACGCCTTTCTAAGCGTTTTTGTATTTGTAGTCCGGTTGTGCCATGTTCACCATCAATAAAAACTTTGGTTAGCATTCTTATTTGCCTTCGTATTAACTTTGCCTATTATATTCAGCTTTTCACATTATAAATTATTTTTAATCATTAAATTATTGAATTTCTTTAGATTATAGATATTTTTTGTAAAAGGTGTAAACAAATAAGAGTGTAAAAAAAGAAATGTAATCTCATTTTTTACTATTCTCGAGAGGAAAGTTTTTCGCTGTTTTTATAACAAAGAATAAGATAAATATTTGCCTCATTATTTTTGAGTGTAAGTAGTTTAAAATGTTTGGTTTGCATGGTTTGCTGTGTTATCGTTCCTTGACTTTATTTTTTTATGTTAGGAATGTGTTTTATGACTCAGCAAGAAAATGACGCACAAAAGCGCTTTTTTAATGATAATTTACAAACTGTTGATGGTGCAATTTTTGACGCAATTAGAGGGGAGTTTGAGCGTCAACAACATGAAATTGAGCTTATTGCTTCAGAGAATATTGTTTCAAGAGCGGTCCTTGAAGCGCAGGGGTCTGTTTTAACCAATAAGTATGCAGAAGGTTATCCAAGAAAGCGCTACTATGGTGGGTGTCAATTTGTTGATGTCGTTGAAGATTTAGCTATTGAAAGGGCAAAACAGCTTTTCGGTGCTGCGTTTGCGAATGTACAGCCTAATTCTGGTAGCCAAATGAATCAAGCTGTCTTTTTAGCTTTACTTCAGCCTGGTGACACATTTATGGGGTTGGATTTAAATGCTGGAGGTCACCTTACGCATGGTTCACCTGTTAATATGTCAGGAAAATGGTTTGATGTTGTTTCCTATGGTGTGCGTCAAGAAGATCAGATTATTGATATGGATGAGGTTGAGCAGCTTGCAAAAGAACGTAAGCCAAAACTTATTATAGCAGGGGGCTCATCTTATCCACGGCTATGGGATTGGGAAAGATTCCGTGAAATTGCAGATGAAATCGGTGCTCATTTACTCGTTGATATGTCTCATATTGCTGGTCTTGTTGCTGGTGGCGTGCATCCTTCACCTGTTCCACATGCGCATATTGTAACAACAACAACACATAAATCGCTTCGAGGTCCCCGGGGTGGTTTAATATTGACAAATGATGAGGCTTTATCCAGAAAAATTAATTCTGCAATTTTTCCTGGTCTTCAAGGTGGTCCTTTAATGCATGTGATTGCCGCAAAGGCTGTTGCGTTTGAGGAGGCTTTGCGTCCCTCTTTCAAGAGTTACAGTGCCAATGTTGTCGCTAATGCGAAAACTTTAGCAAAAACATTACAGGGTAATGGTTTTAATATTGTTTCTGGTGGTACAGATAATCATTTGTTGTTGGTTGATTTACGTTCCAAAAATCTAACAGGTAAACGTGCGGAATTGGCTTTGGGACGCGCTCATATTACCTGCAATAAAAATGGCATTCCTTTTGATTCTGAAACGCCATCTATAACATCGGGAATTCGTTTGGGATCACCTGCTGCCACGACGCGTGGTTTTTTAGAAAAAGAGTTTATTCAAGTTGGTCATCTGATTTCAGAAGTTCTTGATGGTCTTCGGAGTGCAAAAAGTGATGAAGATAATCATGCCGTTGAAATGGCTGTTGAGAAAAAGGTAAAAGATATAACGAATCAATTTCCTCTTTACTCTTATCTTACCACTCGTTAAGGATACAAAGGATGCGCTGTCCTTACTGCCAATATGAGGATACACAGGTCAAAGACTCACGTCCAGCAGAAGAGGGGGCAGTGATTCGCCGCCGCCGTGTGTGTTCTGTTTGTGGTGGTCGTTTTACAACTTTTGAACGTGTTCAGTTGCGTGAGCTCTTGGTTGCTAAAAAAAGTGGACGATGTGAACCCTTCGATCGTGATAAGTTAATGCGATCAGTTGATGTGGCTGTACGTAAGCGCAATATTGATCCTGATCATATTGAACGAGCAATTTCTGGCATTGTACGCCAGCTTGAAAGTTTGGGAGAACCAGAGATTTCTTCAGAAAAAATTGGGCATCTTGTGATGGAAGCATTGAAAAGAATTGATGATATTGCTTATATTCGTTTTGCTTCTGTGTATCGAGATTTTCGTAATGCAAGCGATTTTCACGATGTTATAGATGAATTGTCAAAGGGTATCGCGGATACAGAATCTCGTTTTGATGAATAAAAAAGTGCAAGATGAACGGTTTATGGCTGCAGCTATTCGTTTAGCAGAACGTCATGTCGGTCTTACAGGTGAGAATCCTTCCGTTGGTACGTTAATTGTGCGAAACGATAATGGTGCTGTGGGGGCTTTTATTGTTGGCTATGGCGTAACAGCTATTCATGGGAGTCCTCATGCGGAAGTGCAAGCTTTACACATGGCAGGTTCTTTGGCTCAAGGAGCGACTGCTTATGTTACTTTAGAACCTTGTGCGCATTATGGAAAAACTTCGCCGTGTGTGAATGCGCTTATTAATTCAGGTGTTTCTCGAGTTGTTATTGCGCTGACTGATTGTGACAAGCGTGTTGATGGTCATGGTATTGCTCTTTTGCGAGCGGCGGGTATTGAAGTGGTTGAGGGCATTTTAGCTGAAGAGGCTTTTGAATCCTTATGGACGCATTGGTGCATAAGGAAGATACAACGCTGTGCGGTCACTTTTAAAATGGCAATTTCTGCCGATAATGGTGTTGGAAAAAGAGAGAAGGGCAGCGTAAAAATTAGTGGAACACTTTCTCATGCCCATACGCATATTCTACGTGCTCAAAATAATGCTATCCTCGTTGGTATTGGTACTATATTAGCAGATGATCCACAACTCAATTGCCGCTTGCCAGGGATGGAGATGCGCTCACCAATTCGTATTATTTTGGATGCAGATTTATCTATCCCCCTTGATGCAAAAGTTGTCCAAACAGCCATAAAAATTCCTACATGGGTTATTTGTGATGTGGATATTTCAAAGAAAAGCAAAAAAAATGCATTGGAGCAATATGGTGTGTCTGTTTATTCGGTCGAGATGAACAATGGTTGTGTAGAACCCTTTGCTCTTTTACAGATGCTTTATAAACATGGGATTAATAGTGTTTTATTGGAAGGGGGCGTCAAGACAGGGGAAAAATTTTTGAATGCTGGTTGTGTTGATCATTTGATATGTTTTCATACCCCCATTGTTTTAGGCAAAAATCGTATTGAAGCCCCTCATTTTGGAAATTATCTCTCGCAGTTTCATGAGATTGAGACAAGAATGTTTGGAAATGACCGTTTTTATAAGTGGAGACGTAAGACATTATGTTCACAGGAATTATAACGGATATTGGTTGTGTTGAAGATGTTCAACCTTTAAAGCAGGGGATGCGTTTAAAGATTTCTACCCGCTATGCTATAGAAAGCTTAGCAATTGGCGCGTCAATTGCTTGTTCAGGAATTTGTCTGACAATTGTAGAGCGAGGATTAAAGCAAGAAGATTCCAATTGGTTTGTTGTCGAGGCGTGGGAAGAAACATTACGTTTAACGAATCTTGCACAATGGATAAAAGGAACTTTTGTTAATTTGGAACGTTCGCTTCGATTGGGTGATGAAATGGGAGGACATTTAGTTTCTGGTCATATTGATGGTTTGGCTGAAATCATTGATCAAAAAAATGAAGGGGATGCAATTCGCTTTTATTTAAAAGTTTCAAGACAATTTATGCCTTTCATTGTTAATAAGGGATCTATTGCACTTAATGGGACATCTTTGACTGTTAATGGTGTTGAGGATTGTGTTTTTGATGTTCTTATTATTCGCCATACACTTGAAATGACAACGTGGGGACAAGCTAAAATTGGAGATCGGGTCAATTTGGAAATTGATCAACTTGCTCGTTATGCTGCAAAACTTTTTGCTTTAAAAAGAGAAGATGAATAAGCCAACACTCTATTGATCGTTTTCAGAATTTTATGCTTTATAACTTTGATTTTTTTGATTCGTTTTTTGTGGAATTCCATTATGATGAAAGAGATAGGTAAAAAGCCTCACGTATTGATTGTTGAGGCACGTTTTTATGAGGGGATTTCTGATGCACTTTTGAGAGGTGCAGTGAATACTTTGCAAAAATCTGAAGCAAGTTATGATGTTGTAACGGTTCCTGGAGCATTAGAAATACCAAGTGCAATAGCTTTTGCTGAACAAAACAAGATATCGTATGATGGTTATGTTGCTCTTGGTTGTGTTATTCGGGGTGAAACATATCACTTTGAAATTGTTGCTAATGATTCTTGTCGTGCATTGATGGATTTAACTGTTCATCAGCACTTGGCTATTGGAAATGGTATTTTGACTGTTGAAAACGAAGAACAAGCATGGGTGCGTGCAAAACTAGATGACAAAAATAAAGGTGGTTTTGCGGCTGAAGCTGCTTTATGTATGATCGCTCTAAAAAAGAGATTTGGAGATAATCGTTAAATATGGCTGATATAAAAAGCAGACATTTTCCGCGTTCAGCCAATAAACGTGGAGCAGCAAGACTCGCTGCAGTTCAAGCACTCTATCAAATGGATATCGTGGGTTCGGGGGTGATGGAAACGGCAGCTGAGTATGAGGCTTATCGTTTGGGAAAAGATATTGATGGAGACCAATATCTTGAAGCTGATTTTCAATGGTTTTTGGCTATTATAACGGGTGTTGTAAAAGATCAAAAGCAGCTTGATCCGCTGCTTCATCAACAGCTTTCTGCAGAGTGGTCTCTTTCACGTCTTGATTCTATATTGCGAGCAATTTTACGAGCAGGTTTATGGGAGTTGATCAACCGTAAAGATGTTCCCGTTGCGGTTGTCATGAATGAGTATGTTGACATAGCAAAGGCGTTTTTTGAAGGTGATGAGCCAAAACTTGTTAATGCAGTTCTTGACAGTATGGCAAAAAAAGTTCGCCTCTAAGAGTTACAAATCCCCCCTATTATAGATCTGATATTATCAGACCTATAATATTGAAACGGTATGCAGACTATATAATTTAGTTATGGGGTGGCAAATTCGCAGGGCCTTTTATAATTTGAATTAAGAAAGGATGTTCTTTCGTTACAGTTGGTGTTGTTTGTGTAATAAAATCAAACACTTGACCGTCTTGTAATCCGTAATTTGCAACTTTTGTAACCTGATTATTTTTACTGAAGTAAATGGCTAAAACTTTGCGATCAATAATCTTTGTTTTCATAAACTGCATCCCACGATAACGTGTCTGTGAGATGTAATAAAAAACTTCATTATCATATTTTGTTTTTAATGAAGGGGTCCCTAAAGTTAAAAGAACTTGCTCTTGACTCGAGCCAATAGAGATAGAACTTAGAGCATTTTTATCAAGAACATAGCCTTCTCTATAAATTTGGCTCGAACCTGAAGAATCAAGAAGGCTACACCCCGCAAGCATTCCTATGCTTGCTATTGATAGACCAATCAATAATTTACGTTTGATTAAGGCTATTATGTGAGGCATTTGAAACAATGGTATCTCCTTTTTATACTGAGATGTAGGACAAGAAGGCAACCTCAAGTTTTTTCTAATTTTAACTTAATCTACCGTAGCTTACACTGAGTTTCCCTGTTATAAAGCAAATTATGCCATATAGAATTTCTTTAGAAAAGAAAAAAATGCATAAATACTTGAGATAAATAAAAACATAGTGCTTTACGCGTTTTTATGTTTGGGAGTTGTCAATGAATGTTCAAAATGTTCCTCAAATGACATTTGCTTTGGCTTATCCAATATCTGTACGTTCTCTACCTGCTAAAGGTATAAGGGTTCATTTTTGTGCAAACAAAAAAGAATGTACACATTTAGCCCAGAACCATGATTTAATTGAAGTAAAATCTTGTGAGGGAAAATTCCATATTTTCCCGTGGAAAAAACGCGGAGTGCGTATAAAAGGTCTGTTGCAAGCGCGTATACTACAGTTATGTGTTGTTACATTAGAACCATTAGAAAATATCCTTTGTGAAAATATTGAGGTTGTTTTTGTTCCTGAAGATTCAAATTTGATGAAGCCCCAAATATCAGAGGATACAGGGGAATTGTTTTTAGATGTGGAGGGGCTTGATACTCCTGAAGTGTTTTATGATGATAAAATTGATATTGGCGCAATCATGGAAGAGTTTTTTGAGTTGTCTATTAATCATTATCCACGTAAAGAAGGGATAAAGATGAATATGGGTGAGAATTTAGAAGAAGCAGAGCGAAAATTCTCTCCATTTTCTGTTTTGAAAAATTGGAAGTGATTGTAGAAACATACAAAAAATATCTATTGTATGCTAAACGGTATTTTCTGCGGAGCGATTTTCGCAAGATGTGCTGTGTGAGTATTCAGGAGCCAAAAATCATAATATGTATTTAAAGATGTAAATGAAAAGATGTGGGATATGCAAGCGTGATTAGAATTTCTGTGGATGTCATGGGCGGTGATTACGGTCCAGAAGCAGCTATTGCAGGAGCAGCAATTGTACAAAAATATTTATCAAATATTTATTTTCTATTTTATGGAGTAGAGGAGGCTGTTCGTCCGGTTTTAAAAAAATATCCCTGTTTGGATTCTGTATCGCGCTTTTGCCCTACAGAAAGTTATACACGCATGGATGAAAAGCCAAGCCAAGCACTTCGTAATGGACGTGGTAAATCATCAATGTGGTACGCCATTGAAGCGGTAAAAAATGGTGAAGCTGATGCTTGCATTTCTGCTGGTAATACGGGTGCACTCATGGCCATGTCTTACTTTTGTTTGAAAATGCTTGCAGAGGCTGAACGTCCTGGTATTGCGGGTATCTGGCCAACACTGCGCAGTGAGAGTATTGTTTTAGATATTGGAGCAACAATTGGTGCCTCTGCTAGTCAGTTGGTTGATTTGGCGGTTATGGGAGCAGGTATGTTTCGCGCTTTATATCACACTGAAAGACCAAGTGTTGGGCTTTTAAATGTGGGGGTGGAAGAGGTTAAAGGACTTTATGAAATAAAAAAAGCAGGAATGATATTGCGTGAAGTGCAATTAGAAGGATTGGAATATAAAGGATTTGTTGAGGGCAATGACATTGGAAAAGGAACAGTCGATGTTGTTGTGACAGAGGGGTTTTCTGGTAATATTGCTTTAAAAACCGCAGAAGGAACCGCGCGACAGATAGGAGAGATTTTAAACTCTGCAATGCGCAGTTCTTTTTTAACATCTCTTGGTTATTTTTTATCACGGGGTGCTTTTCGTATACTGAAACATAAAATGGATCCTGATAGGGTGAATGGAGGAGTTCTTTTAGGTTTGAATGGTGTTGTTATAAAAAGTCATGGCAGTGCTAATGCTAATGGCTTTGCTTCTGCTATCCGCGTTGGTTATAAAATGGTTAATAATGGACTTTTACAAAAAATAACGGCTGATTTACGGCGATTTCATGAAAATAAAGCAACACTTTTTGACCAAGAAGATGAAGCGGTGATGAATGGAGAGTCCTTATGATAAGCTCTTATAATAGAAATAAAAAATTTGAAGAAAAGGTAAGAGCTGAATGATTCGGTCAATTATACGTGGTGTAGGAAGTGCTTTGCCGAAAAGAAGTTTATCAAATGATGAGATTGCAAAGTTTGTTGAAACGTCAGATTCATGGATTGTTCAGCGTACAGGAATACGCCAACGTTATATTGCCAGTGAAAATGAAACAACTGTTTCTTTAGGAGTTGAGGCTGCGCAAGCAGCACTTACAAATGCTGGTTTAACAATAAAAGACATCGATTGTATTATTTTAGCAACGTCTACCCCGAATCGTACTTTTCCTGCTTCTGCTGTTGAAATTCAGCATGCTTTGGGAATGAGCCATGGATTTGCTTTTGATATTCAAGCTGTTTGTTCTGGTTTTATTTTTGCTTTAACAACAGGAGATTCTTATTTACGATGTGGAGCGGCTAAAAGAATTTTAGTTATTGGATCCGATACATTTTCTCGAATTTTAGATTGGGAAGATCGTACGACATGTGTTTTATTTGGTGATGGTGCTGGTGCTGTTATTTTGGAAGCACTAGAAACTGAGGGGGGTATTGCTTTTGAGCGGCGTGGTATATTGTCTGCGAAATTGCGCTCTAATGGTGCTTATATAGATAAGCTATATGTTGATGGTGGACCTTCAACAACACAAACGACAGGCTATTTGCGTATGGAAGGACGAGAAGTTTTTAAATATGCTGTTGGTATGATAACGGATGTGGTTGATGATTGTTTTGCAGCTGCAGGTATGGATTCTTCACAACTAGATTGGTTTGTACCTCATCAGGCTAATAAGCGCATTATTGAAGCATCTGCTAAAAAGCTGGGAATTTCACTAGATAAAGTTGTGATTACCGTTGATCAACATGGTAATACGTCTGCTGCATCAGTTCCGTTGGCTTTAACAACAGCTGTTTGCGATGGAAAAATAAAAGAAGGAGATCTTATCATGTTAGAAGCCATGGGAGGTGGATTTACATGGGGAGCAATTCTTATTCGTTGGTAAATTATGGCTACTTGACCATATTTCAAGAAAACGTATAAGTCATTTTGTAATTTTTAATATTTTAATAGGTGGTTATAATGACAAGTAAGACAGTAACGCGTGCAGATTTAGCGAGCGTAGTTTGTAAAAGAGTGGGCTTGTCACATACTGAATCAGCAGCTTTAGTCGAATTGGTTTTGGATGAGATTTGCAACTCACTTGTAAGAGGTGAAGCGGTTAAATTATCTTCTTTTGCAACTTTTCAGGTTCGCAGTAAAAATGAACGTGTTGGACGCAATCCAAAAACAGGTGTTGAAGCACCGATTCCGCCGCGACGTGTTGTGACGTTTAAGGCTGCCAATGTCCTTAAACAGAGAATTTTAGATTCGCATCGTGCAAAACAGAAAAAATGATATCTCATAAATAAATGCCATGGTATGTTTGGTATTTGTTAAAGAAATGTATAAAATAAGGGTCTTTATTTTTTAGAAAAAGACTGGTGAGTAAGGTATCAATGATGGTCTTATTTTTGACTAATCTTGTTGAGAAATTGAGACAGAATGAGCCATTGTGAAGTAATTTATTTTGTTTTAAATAAGGTGTTACAAAATGGATAAAAGCTCTGATGCTTTTCGCACAATTAGCGAAGTAGCGGAGTTATTGGAGCTTCCGCAGCATGTCTTAAGATTTTGGGAAACACGTTTTAGGCAGATTAAACCAATGAAACGTGGGGGAGGAAGGCGCTATTATCGTCCGGTCGATGTTGATTTGCTCAATGGTATTAAGCAGTTACTATATGATCAGGGTTATACTATAAAAGGTGTGCAACGCCTTTTGAAAGAAAATGGTGTTGCTTTTGTGATTGCATTGGGTAATGGTGATCTTGATGCTATGAATGTGGTCATAGAGAAGAAACATGCAGGACAAACTTCTGAAAATGCTAGCAATAAGCCTAAGAAATCTTCTTTTGGGCTTTTGAGTTTCATGAGGAATGAGGGAGAAACATCTGTCGGTTCTGTGAATCTTTACAAAGATAAAACTGATAAAGCATTGTTACAAGAAATTCTGTTTGAACTCATTGAATGTAAGCGTGTTCTTGATAGAGCACGATAATAATATTTTTTTTTATTTTATATGTGTTTCGTAGATATTTAGATGTTTTATGGATGTACACAGAATTTAATACGTTCAACGAGTGGTCATGTATCGTATGTGTATATTTAACGAGTTTTTTATAAGAGTTTTTCATTTGGTAAAATATGAAGAAGGGAAAGAGTAAATGCTGAGCTTTGCCATTTTTTTTGATTTGGCTTTATAAAAATTAAGGCAATATCTCATCAGTGTAGATTGCGGGATGTAGAATGCCATTAGCTTACCAATTCATGTGCTTGTTTTAAAGAGATGTTTCTTAAGGCTTCTTAATCTTATTTTACCATAATGCCTCGTGAATGATTAATGGTAAACTCGTTGAGTACCGCTATTTTTATACTTATGAAGGTTCAAGTCGGCATCATCATTATAATTATAGCTTGTTCTCAATGACTGCAACAATTCTTAGCACTTTAGGCGGTTCATTGTAGGCATTTTAAAAGTCCTTTCTCAATAATTTTTATCCACACACTCATTCCGCTTGTTTCGTGCAAGCAAATGATTTTGATAGATTCAACATAAACATATTAAAAATAAGAGAAGCCTATGATATTCGAAACCTTATTTAATATGAATAACGATATATTATCATTATAAATCAATATCTTGTCCTTTTTATAAGGGCTTATCTTACGAATAAGAAATATCATTGTTCAGCTAATTTTACATATTTTTTATTAATAAATATAATCTTGTTTTCAGTTTTCTTGCTTGATGTTGCTATAATTATTGTAATGATCTATCCATGATAATAGCAGCATCTTTTCATTATAAAGGTAAAAGATTAATGTTATTATTAATATTCAATTGTCTATGATTTTTGCAATTTAAACAGCTCATAGCTTACATTCAACTTTTTCACCAATCTACCTTGTAGAGGAAGAGCACGTTATTCTTTCTGGTGATAGGTCATTGTGCATGAAACAAAAACACACTACAATATCAAATTATTTTATTTTGTACAAAAACTGAAGATTTATAGTAAAAAATTAACGTATTACCATCTTCTGTGGTATTATGCATTTATTACACGTTGCAAATCTGGAGGTGTTGCTTCATTTGAGAGTTGTTTAATCACATCTTCTACAGATAAAAGGGTTTGATTTGTACTTCCTAAGCGGCGCATATTTACGCTGTTTGTTTCAGCTTCACGTTTGCCACATACCAAAATTACGGGGACTTTTTGTAAAGAATGTTCTCGTATTTTATAGTTAATTTTTTCATTGCGGAGATCTATTGTTGCGGAAAGCCCAACAGCTTTAAGTTTTGCTGTTATTTTTTTGGCATATTCATTTGCTTCGGATGTAATTGTTGCAACAACAATTTGTTCAGGAGCAAGCCAAAGTGGCATATGTCCAGCAAAATTTTCAATTAATATACCAAGAAAACGCTCCATTGATCCAAAAATAGCACGGTGGATCATAACAGGTTGACGTTTTTCTGAATCTTTATCAATATAGAATGCACCAAAACGTTCAGGGAGATTAAAGTCTATTTGTGTTGTTCCACATTGCCATTCACGACCGATAGCATCCTTTAATGTATATTCAAATTTTGGACCATAAAATGCTCCTTCACCTGGAAGGATGCTTGTTTTGATTTGTCCTGCAAATTTTGTTTCAATCGTTTTAAGGACAGATTCCATGATACTTTCTGCATGATCCCATAATGCATCAGATCCAACTCGTTTTTCTGGACGTGTTGAAAGCTTAAGACTAATTTCTTTAAAACCAAAATCAGCATAAGTTGATAAAATAAGATCATTAATACTGAGACATTCATCGGCTAATTGTTCATCAGTACAAAAAATATGCGCATCATCTTGTGTAAAACCACGCACACGCATAAGACCATGTAAAGAGCCTGAAGGCTCATAACGATGAACAAGTCCAAATTCAGCAAGTCTAATAGGCAAATCACGATAAGATTTTAAACCATGTTTAAAAATTTGCACATGACCAGGGCAATTCATTGGTTTAAGGGCATAAACATTCCCATGATCTGAATCTTCTTCTGCTGAAATTACTTTGAACATATTCTCCTTATACCAACCCCAATGGCCAGATATTTCCCAGAGTGACCTATCGAGAACTTGTGGTGCATTAACTTCAGCATATTGATGATCATCAAGGCGTCTACGCATATAGCTGATCAAATTTTGGAACATTTTCCAACCTTTTTTGTGCCAAAAAATCATTCCTGGCCCTTCTTCTTGAAAGTGAAATAAGTCCATTTCACGTCCCAAGCGGCGATGATCACGTTTTTCAGCTTCTTCTAGCATATGGAGGTAGGCTTTTAAGTCATTTTCATTTGCAAATGCTGTTCCATAAATTCTCGTGAGCATTGGATTATTGGCATCGCCACGCCAATAAGCTCCTGCAACTTTCATTAATTTGAAAGCATTCCCAATTTGCCCTGTAGATTGCATGTGCGGTCCGCGACAAAGATCAAACCACTCCCCTTGATAATAGATTTTTAAATCTTGATTTTCAGGAATGCTATCAATAAGTTCAACTTTATAAAATTCCTTTTTCTCAGAAAAAACTTTTCTTGCTTTTTCACGAGACCAAATTTCTTTTCTAAAAGGTTTATTGCGTTGGATAATTTCACGCATTTTCTTTTCAATGACGGTGAGATCATCTAATGTGAAAGGTTGTTGGCGTGCAAAATCATAATAGAATCCGTTCTCAATGACAGGACCTATTGTTACTTGCGTTTCAGGAAAAAGCTCTTGCACTGCTTCAGCAAGGACATGGGCGCAATCATGCCTTATGAGCTCAAGAGCGCGTGAATCTTCTCGGGTAATAATCTCTACTTGACCAGATTGTCCCAATGGATCCGATAAGTCTCGCGTGATACCATCAAGACTATAGGCGACTGCTTTTTTTGCAAGTGATTTAGAAATAGATTCTGCTAATTCCAAGCCTGTCATTTCGGCGGGGTAATTACGTTTTGAACCATCGGGAAAAAAAAGAGAAATAGAGCAAGACATAAAAACACCCTTTTAATCCAATTCCGCTAACGATTGCGGATGGTTTCGTGAAAATTGAGTAAAAAGCTTATAGACTAATTTTTTATCAATACATGTGAAAAAAGAAAAGGATTATTTGTTGTGTTTGTCAGAAATTTTCCAGTAACGCCAAGGTTTATAAAAACAGCAAGAATTTCCAAGCGATGGAGGGACTGGATCAAAGCCATCTGTTCCAAAGGGCCCACAACGCATGATACGAAAGAGTCCCATCCATGCACCAGCCCAAAGCCCATGGCGTGCAATCGCTTCATATGTATATTCTGAACAAGTCGGGGCATGGCGACATTGATTGCCTATAAGGCTCGAAAGTGTTATTTGATAGAACCGTATTAAGAAAATACCCAATAATCGTCCGGGTGTTTTTTGCCAAGTGCCTGTGTAATTCCGAGTCAACTTTTTTTGTCTAGATTGTGATTTGAACATTTATTTTTCTTCAATTTTTTGAATGCAGTCTATCGTTGCATCAAAGGGTAGTAGTGTTGCTGCATGGCGCACTTTATAGTCTTTAATGGGCTGTAAGCAAGAAAAATCCTCAAATGGAGCTTGAGGAGAAGGACCATTTTGCGTTAGCATTTGGTAGATAACTTCACGCAATATTTTAAGATCTTGAGTTGTTTGTCCGATGATATGAGATGCTAAAAGTGAAGCTGAAGCTTGCCCTAGCACACATGCATGTATTTCGTGAGCAAAATCGGTAATAATACCATTTTCCACTTTTAAATCTACAGTGATTGTCGAACCACAAAGGTGTGCATGTTTTCTTGATGTTGCATCAGGATTATTAAGACGCCCAATTTTGCCTATATGTGCAGCATATTTAAGTATTTTATCATTATAGATATTATCAATCATGCGCTATTGCCTGAAATTTTGAGAGTCGTGATTGTTTAAACTTTTAATTCGCTTATATAGAGATTATACAAAATGAGATAGGTATGGAGCAAATGCTTTGTATAGAGTAAGCTTGGAGTTTTTGAATGCGTAATGTTGTTAAAGAAGACGCAAATTTATCTGAAGAAAAGCGTCCGAGTATTGAAAAGGTGGAAGAAGCGATTCGTACATTACTCTTATGGATAGGGGAAAATCCAAATAGAGAAGGGCTTTTAGATACTCCAAAACGTATAGCCAAGGCATATCGCGAGCTTTTTAATGGTTATAGTCAATCGGTTAAAGAAACCTTAGGTACAGTTTTTGAAGAGGTTTCAGGATACAATGAAGCCGTAATCGTAAAGAATATACCTTTTTATTCACACTGTGAGCATCACATGATCCCAATTATTGGGAAAGCACATATAGCATATCTTCCTAATGCAAAAATTGTTGGTCTTTCAAAAATTGTACGTGTTGTAGATATTTTTTCTCGTCGTTTACAAACTCAAGAAGCTATGACAGCGCAAGTGGCTCACGCGTTAAAAACGTATCTGAAGCCTCATGGTGTAGCAGTATTGATTGAGGCTGAGCACATGTGTATGGCTATGAGAGGAATCCAAAAACAGGGCTCTACAACAATTACAAAAAACTTTCATGGTTATTATGAAAAAGATCAAGCGGCACAAGCACATTTTATGATGATGATTCAAAGGTCATAGTAAAGCCCATATTTCTCGTAATCTCTATTAAGTTATAAAGCATCCGGATAAAATAAATTATGAGAAAAAGAAAATTGGCTTGTACCTTTCTTTATGATTTGTTAAAGGCTAAAAACCAAGATTTTTTCTTTCCACGTGCGGTCGTGGCGGAATTGGTAGACGCGCAGCGTTGAGGTCGCTGTGGGGCAACCCGTGGAAGTTCGAGTCTTCTCGACCGCACCAGTTAGCAGTGAGTCTCTCCATAATGAGATGAAGTTATGTTAGAGAGAGGGGATTTATAGGCATTATAGAGAAATCTTTTTTGTATGTTATTTGTTGGTGTGTTGCCAATAATGTTTCGTTTTTTATTACTTTATCTATGCATTTGAAATGTTATATTTTTATAAGGTGGGGTGAAGTTGCAGTGAGAAGTATAATGATTCTGAGATATTTAACACTTCTTATTTGTATTTCTTTATTATCAGCGTGTAGTGATTCACGTGCTGTACTTTGGCATGGGGTGCATGCAACACCTTCTATGACTGCCGTAGAAAGGGAAGTTGAAGGGAAACCAGTTTCTCCAAAAGCCATCGTTCCAGTGTATGTTGCAACAAGTCGTATGATGCAAAATAATTACGCTCAACCTTATGGTGCAGAGCGATCAAATAAAGTTCATTATAATCGTGTTGACGTAGGAATTCCTCAGCAACATGTAAAGGGAGTTGTTGAAATAAATGCCTATAAACCTACGCATGATAAGTATTTTTCAGCAGTAGCATTGCAAAAATACGATAATAAAGAACAGTTTAAACAGCAATTAAATGCTGCTTTAGCAAAAAAGCCAAAAGGAAAAAGAGAAATTTTTCTTTTTATCCATGGGTATAATAATAATTTTGCAGATGGTACATTTCGTACAGCACAGTTTACACACGATTATTCTTTAAATGTTGTCGCTGTGCATTATTCTTGGCCTTCGGCCGGATCAGTTCCTCTTTATATTTATGATCGTGACAGTGCTAATTTTGCCCGTGACGGATTGATAGAGCTTTTAACACTTATTAGTGAAACCAATGCTGATCAAATTTCGGTTATTGCACATTCTATGGGCAATTTTGTTATAATGGAAGCATTTAGAACGTTAGCGTTACAGGAAAAATATAGGCCTATTCGTCGTATTACAAGTTTATTAATGGCTGCACCAGATATTGATGTTGATGTATTTGAGCGCCAACTTAATGATATAAAAAAACTCCCGCAGCCAACCGCTATTTTAGTATCCAGAGCAGATAAAGCTCTTGCGGTTTCAGGACGTCTTACGGGTGGACATCATCGTGTGGGCGATGGCTCAGATATTGAAATGTTGCGTAAAAATGGAATAGCTGTTCTTGATTTTTCTCATGTGGATGGGGGAGCACACAATGTCTTTGCATCTTCGCCAACGTTGATGGCTCTTTCTCGAGAAGGTTCTTTGGCTTCCACAATTATGCAAGGTACAGAATTGTCACCTAGTCAAGCCCTTCTTGCTGATGGCAGTAGTGTGTTGGAAAAAACAACACATCTTATCCTTTATACACCTGTACGTTTTCTCTCTCCACGGATTCCACGTTGATCGTGAAAAGAGAGAAGGGGCTCCATCGAATAATGTATTGGAGGTAATATTTTTTAGCACTTTCTTTAGAATGGTCTTGTAAAATGAAAAATAAATAGCGGGATGAATGTAAAAAACAGTCATTAGGTGAGTTTGTGATGATTGCACGGAAACGCTATGTTAATACGCCTACAGTTGTTGATTATTTATCTCATTCCGCAATTAAGTTATTAAACATTCATGCTATGCTTGTGAAGGTGAGAAAAGGTGATATGGGGGAAAAACCAAATTTATTGCGTCAAATTGATTCTACAAAAAAACAGTTAGATGAGATAAGCCATGCTCTTATTTTAGAATATCGTAAACGCCAAGAAAATGAGCGTTTTTTAAAACAAATTCTGCTATCCATTTCTGATCAACTTTTTGCACTTAATAATGGTTTTAAGGAAACAGGACGTCTTTTTTTTCAAGAAGTTAGAATACTTCAATCTCAGATGCAATGTTTGTATGAGGGAAAGGAGAGGCTGCATTTGTTGAATAGCCAAGAATCTTTTTGTTCTCCATCAAAGATTGATGAAGTCATTAAACAGTTACAAAAAGCACGAGAAAAGCTTATTCTTGAAAGCCCACATCTCTTTGAAAAAAGCACAAAAGCTAAACAATAAAAGTTCTTTAGTTGAGCAGATAGATAATTTGAATTTTACAGCAAAAACGCTGTTAGATAGAAGGCTATAACCTTTTTAAAGAAAAAAATTTGCTTTAATAAATGAAACACATGCCTTATATCTTTGCTAAAGTTAAGGCTGATGAATTAGGTGGCTTTATTGAAAAAAAATGTTTGTGGAAAGAATTTTACAAAAAACTTTCTGATTCTTTTAATAATAGCCCGCCGGATAATTTTACCAATGTCATAAAGTTGTTAGTATATTCATTAGGCAAATAAAAAGCAAGTAAAATAAAATAGTTATGTCTAATATAAGGGAATAGGTGAATCTTGATTCTATTGAGTTTTTT